>CAZRIB010000215.1:0-6943 GCA_964600035.1 uncultured Ardenticatenaceae bacterium
TGCCACCTGCCACTTGCCACCTGCCACTTGCCACCTGCCACTTGCCACCTGCCACATTTTCATTCATTACATACTTTTGAACCTTTCGCCTAAAATAGAATACAGCTTTTAACGAGTCAATACCACACGTCAACGCATCGCTGTCCCTACGAACCCAATTCGTCAGCCCAAAACACAAACCAACAGGATAAACCATGAGCTTAAGAAAATTCATCCAAACGGCACGCAGTAAAGGCAAACTCATTGAAATAAACAAACCCGTTTCTACTACCTATGAGTTGGCAAATGTCGCCCATGCGCTGGAAGGTACGGCCGTACTGTTTAACAAAATCACCGACTACCCCGGCTGGCGGGTTATTGCCGGCATGTGCGCCGACAGGGAATTTTTTAGCATGGACTTAAATGTGCCCGTGCCGGATTTGGTCACACACCTGAGCCATGCCAACGCTCACCCCCAAGTGCCGCCCGTTTTAGCCAATGCGCCCTGCCAGGAAGTGGTATTGGAACACGTAGACCTCTACCAACTGCCCATTTTGCTGCACCTGCCGGAAGATGCCGGTCATTACATTGCCAGCGCCGTTGTCATTACCCGCGACCCGGAGCTTGGCGGCAATATGTGCTACCACCGCCTGCTAAGGCTGGACAAAACCCACTTTGCCGCCCGAATTGTAGAGCGGCGCGGCACATTTAATGCCATGCAAAAAGTAGATGGCGATCTGCCGGTTGCCATTTGCATTGGCGTTTCTCAGGCAGTGCATTTGGCGGCATCCATGTCGCCGCCCCCGGATGTAGATGAGCTGCATGTGGCGCATGCCCTGGCCCCTACGCCTTTGGTTAAGTGCCTGACAAATGATTTGCTGGTTCCGGCAGAGGCGGAAATTGTGCTGGAAGGGCGTATCACAAAGCAGCGCCATCTGGAAGGGCCGTTTATGGACTTGACGGAGACGATGGACATTACGCGGGAACAGCCGGTTATTGAAATTGATGTGGTAACCCACCGGCGCGACCCGATTTTTCATGCGCTTTTGCCCGGCGGACTGGAACACAAAATGTTGATGGGGATGCCCAAAGAGCCAACGATTTTTGCTGAAGTGAACAAGGTGGCACGCTGCACGGCCGTTTCCATCACACCCGGCGGCGCATCCTGGCTGCATGCTGTGGTGCAAATAGACAAACAAAGCCCAGACGACGGCAAACGCGCCATCGAAGCTGCCTTCAAGGGCCATGGCTCTCTCAAACACGTCTGGATTGTGGACACAGATGTCGATCCTTTTGACCCCGTTAGCGTGGAATGGGCAGTTGCCACCCGCTTCCAGGCCGACAAAGATTTGGTCATTATGCCGGATATGCCGGGCAGTTCACTAGACCCTTCTGGCACGCATGTGCCCGGCAAAAAAAGCCGCACCGCCAAAATGGGTCTGGACTGCACCATTCCCTGGGGGGCAGATAAGAAAAAGTTTACGCGCGGGCGATACGGCCGTGTCAATCTCAGCACATATTTGGACGACGAGTAAGCAAACGAATGAAACGGAGCGCCGCCTTCCCAGGCGGCACACGGCCAGCACGGATGCTGGCGCTCCATTTTTAGAGGAAAAAATCCATGAATCCAATCATACCAATGGCGCAAGAACCAGAAACCATTAACCTCATCATTCAACAAGAATTAGGCATTGTCATCCTGCTGTCCATTGCAGCCCTCGTCGCCATCTTCATCCGTCGTGTGCGTTTGCCTTATACCGTGGCCCTCGTCATTGTTGGCCTTATTCTCTCCTTCTTTCCCAACTTTTTGGGAGTAGACATTGGCAGCGAACTCATTCTGGCTGTGCTTGTGCCGCCCCTACTGTTTGAGGCCACCCTGCATTTACACTGGGAACAGCTCAAACGCGACCTGATTCCAGTCCTCATGCTGGCATTAGGCGGCACGCTGTTGGGCACTTTTGTGGTTGGATTCATTGTTACCCAGGTATTGGAAGAAGTTCCATTATTGGCGGCAATGGCCTTTGGTGCGCTCATTTCCGCCACAGACCCGGTTGCCGTCATTGCCTTTTTCCGTACTCTGGGCGTCAGCAAGCGGCTTTCCATCCTGGTGGAAGGTGAAAGCCTTTTTAACGATGGCGTGGCGATTGTCATTTTTAATCTGGCTATTGGCGCTGCCGCCACAGGCATAAACGGGGTTGTGTTTAATGAAGCCTTGATCTCTTTTGTCAAGGTGGCCTTTGGCGGTGTGGGCATTGGTCTCTTTTTGGGGTATGTCGTCTCCTACATCATTTTGAAGAATGTAGATGACCATTTGATTGAAACGGCAACGACAGTTGCACTGGCTTATGGCGCGTATGTCATTGCTGAAGAGTTTCATCTCAGCGGCATCCTGGCCGTGGTGGCGGCCGGTTTGATGGTTGGCAATATCGGCTCTCAAAACACATCGCCAACAACCAAGCTGACGCTGGAGAATTTTTGGGAGTTTTTGGCTTTTGCGGTGAACTCGCTGGTTTTTTTGGTCATTGGGCTGGAAATTCAAATTGCTCAGCTTTTGCCAAACCTGATCCCGATTATTGTGGCTGTGGTCGCGGTTTTGTTGAGCCGGGCTATTATTGTGTACATATTCTCGTGGGTTCACGGCCGTTTCGACCCCAAACGCATCATCCCCACCCCCTACCGTCATGTCATGTTCTGGGGCGGCCTGCGCGGCGCCATCAGCCTGGCACTGGCACTCACCCTAAGCGGCGAGGTATTCGGTACGGCCGTTTCCCAGGAACTGCGCGTCATGACCTTCGGCGTCGTCCTCTTCACCCTCATCGTCCAGGGCACAACCATCGAAAAACTCATCCGCCGCCTGCGCATTGCCGACAAACCCCAAAAACGTCTCTACCAACAGCGCATGCAAGCCCTGCTGCACGCCAAACAAACAGGCCAACGCGAACTCGACCGTCTGCACGAAAACGGCATCATCTTCCGCGACGTATGGGAAGCCATGCACCTCGTTTACCAGGAAGAAATCAACACCTACAAAACCTCCATACGCCATCATTTACGCCAATTCCCGGAACTGGAACAAGAAATGTACCTGCAAGCACGCGAAGACGTTCTCCGTGCCGAACGCACAGCCATTAACGAAGCCGCCATGCAAGGCTTCATCTCCGAAGAAATTCAGCACGAGCTGAGCCGCGAGCTAAACAACCATCTGGCCGTACTGGAACTGCTGAAAGAAAATCGCGGGCTAGGCCCCAAGCTGGAAGATACATTTGACCCCTTACCCCCCTCCAACCCCAACGAGGTGTCCCATGAGTAACAACATTGTCTGCGCCACTCGCGGCGGCGAAGGCAGCCGTGCCGTGCAAATGGCCGCCATTCAATACGCCAAAGAAAACAAACTGCGCCTTATCTTCTTTTATGTGACCGATGTTAGCTCACTGGGCAAAGTAGACGACACGCTCATCCCCGCGCTCATAGAAGAGCTAAACTGGATGGGGAAAACGCTGCTGGCAATCGCCCAACGCCGGGCTGATATGGCCGGATTACAAACAGATGTCGTCATTCGTGTGGGCAATTTCCGAGAGGAAATGGCTCGCTTTCTGGAAGAAAACCACGCCCAACGGCTTTTTCTGGGCGCACCCAGAGGCACAACGGCGAATGTGTTTGGAGATGATGCCATTGAACTGTTTGCCCGGTCAATACAAAAACAAACAGGTGTTCCTTTTACCATCATTCGCCCGGATGCGGTGCAGGTAAGGGAATCTGTACGGGATTAATGACATGGATGTGATTCAAAATTTACTGCAAAATTATTTAAATTTATCGCCAGAATTGCAGTCTCAACTGCTCAATACGGCCGTTATTCTGACAGTTCTCTGGCTGCTGCGGTTTTTTACCCTGCGGGCATTGAACCAACTGGAAAAAAGCGACATTCGCCAATTTTATACATGGCGCAAAATTGTTGATTACACAACGGCCGTTCTCGGCATCTTCCTCATTGGCCGCTTGTGGTTGCAAGGTTTTCAATCACTCGCCACCTACCTGGGACTGCTTTCTGCCGGGCTGGCCTATGTCCTGCAAGACCTCATCCGCAACCTGGCCGGGTGGGTATTCATTATGCTAAGACGGCCGTTTTCCGTTGGCGACCGCATCCAGATAGGCCAGCACGCCGGTGATGTCATCGACATCCGATTATTTGAACTCACCATGCTGGAAGTGGGCGAACGCATCGACTCCGAACAAAGCACAGGCCGCATCATCCACATTCCAAACGGCATCATCTTCAAAGAGCCACTCATCAATTACAGCCAGGGACTGCCCTACATCTGGAACGAAATCCCCGTCCTTGTCACCTTTGAAAGCGACTGGGAAAAAGCAAAGCGCATCCTGGAAAGCGTTATCCAGCGATACGCGCCAACCATTACAGAAGAAGCGCGCCGCTACTTTCGGCAAGCCAGCACCCGCTTCATCATCACCTACACCCACCTGGAACCCACTGTTTACACCGAAGTGGCTTCAAGCGGCGTGCTGCTGACCATGCGCTATATGGTAGATCCCCGCAAACGCCGGGACAGCGAACACGTTATTTGGGAAGCAGTGCTAAAAGCGTTTGCCCCTCACGAAGATGTTGATTTTGCTTACGAAACAACACGGGAATATGTCCATTGGCGAGAAAGGAAACGGCCGTCTCCCACAGCCGCCCAAGACACCACCACCATCATCACCAAACGCCAACAGTCAGAAAAAGATTCGTAATTTTTCATCAATGATGAATCAATTGTTATAAGGATTAGCCATGACCACTATTCAACTTAACGAAGAACAACAAAAAATGCTGGCCGGAGAATACGGCCGTGCCAAACAAATGGCCATGCGCCTTGTACTAGACCTGGCCGCCACCGCGGGCGCAGACAAACTCATCCCCATCCAATCTGCCCACCTCTCCGGCGTCTCCCCCCTCACAGGCGGGCTGGGTTTGCGCCAATTTTTAGCCCGGCTGGCAGAAGACCCCCAGGCACGCGTTGCCGTTCCCACCACCCTCAACGCCGCCGGCTGCGATGCCGCCCAATTCGACAAAATGGGCATCGTCGCCCCCAACTTTTTAGACCACAACAACGAAATTGTTGCCCGCTATACGCAGCTCGGTGTGCGCCCCACCCAAAGCTGCACCCCCTATGAATGGGAAGATGTTGTCACCACAGGTACAGGCGCGTGGGCAGAATCCAACGCCATTTGCTTTGGCAACTCCTACTGCGGCCTGCACACCAACCGCGAATCGGGGCTTTCGGCATTGGCCAGTGCGCTCACAGGCTACACCCCTTACTACGGCCTGCTGGATGAGGCCAACCGCCGCCCCAATCTGCGCGTCACCGTCACAGCCAACCTTTCCGACCCAACCGACTTCTCTATTTTGGGTGACTGGATTGGGACGCAGCGCAAGCCATCATGGCACATGCCGTTGGGGCCTATCCCCGTCATCAGCGGCCTGCCCAATGTGCTTACACACGAACAAAAAAAGGCGCTCTCCGCGGCTGCCGCCAATTATGGCTGCCCGCTTCTCTACATCGAAGGTCAGTCAGAGATTCCACCGGGCGAAATTCAGGATGAGCTTCTTTTTTCCCCAGATGTTTTGCAGGCCAGATATGACGCGCTGTACCCGAAAACGGCCGTTTCCCTCATCACACTAGGCTGTCCCCAGGCATCCATAGGCGAACTACGTGCCGCCGCCGCAGCCCTACGCGGCAAAAAAATTCACCCGGACAGCCCTCCCTTGTGGATCTTCACCTCCGCCCAAAACAAAGCCATCGCCGAAAAAACCGGCATTGCCCAAATCATCACCCAAAGCGGCGCACTGCTGCTGGAAAACACCTGCCCGGAAGTCGTCCCCTACGACCAAAGCTGGGTACACCACATCCTCACCAACTCCATGAAAGCCGAGCATTACATCAAATCCGGGCTAAACGGCATCCCCGTTTCCGTGATGACCCTGGCTGATTGCATAGCCGCAGCTGTAGGGGAGCTAAAATTGGAGGTGAAAGATGGAGGCGCGAGGAGCAGTGGGCAAAATGACACAAGCACGTCAACCGTAACCACTCGGAAACACACAAATGCGCAAACAGACAAACAGGCAAACACACAAACAGCAGGCTTTCGCAGCAGCGGCCGGGGCTTACCTTCCCAAAGCGACTTTGTTGTTACCGGCGAAGCTTTTGTCACCGACACACCCATCACACTGCTGGGCTTTGTAAACCGCGAAACAGGTGTCATTGAAGAACCGGGGCATCCGGCCAATGGGCAAAGCATGGCTGGCAAAATTGCCATCTTTCCCAAAGGGAGCGGCTCCACCGTTGCCCCCTATGTTTTGCTAGAATTATATTATCGGGGCAAGGCGCCCCTGGCCATCGTAAACACCCACATCGACCAACAAAGCGCGCCTGCCTGTTCGCTGGAAGGCATTCCCTACGCCTATGACTTCGACGACGACATCATTGCCAACATTCGTTCAGGCGACACGGTTACATTGAAACGGCAAGGAGACAGCGTCACCATTCAGGTTGTCGGTAAATCATAAGTAAGCG
Source organism: uncultured Ardenticatenaceae bacterium (assembly GCA_964600035.1). Lineage (GTDB taxonomy): Bacteria > Chloroflexota > Anaerolineae > Promineifilales > Promineifilaceae > CAZRIB01. Next base: position 6,552 of record CAZRIB010000215.1, read on the forward strand.
TTCAGTTGGTCAGCCAGCACACGTAACCCGGAGTCCGTATACCGTTTTCCGACGAAGTTACCAGAGGTAAAATACACGGATTACGAATTACGAATTACGAATTACGGATTACTGAATACGGATTACGGGTAATAGTGACAATTTGTATCCACCCACACCCCAATTCTTAGCCACATATAAGACCGCATCGACCTCCCGATACAATCATGGGATAATGATGGGAAATGGTTGCGTTATCAACAAGTGGGTGAAAATTCAAGGTGCTAATTGTAGATAGAAAGCCGCACCAACAATAATCGACTTTAATCATTCATTCACCATCAATCTTTATTTCGCAGGAGAACTATGACACAAGAATTTCTGAACTTCATCATGGCATTAGCCATCATTAT
>CAZRIB010000216.1:0-6939 GCA_964600035.1 uncultured Ardenticatenaceae bacterium
CGCACCTTTGTATGTACCGGAACCCATCGCGCAGGCAGTAAATAATGGCCAAAGCTTGAGACTGGTCTATATGTCTGCCAAAAACCGGCAAACTGAACGCATCGTCACACCTAAATATATTAGCCAGCATGTTGGGGTGGATTATCTGGTGGCACACTGTCACATGCGCGATGAGCAGCGTACTTTTCGGCTGGATCGCATTATTGAAGCGGCAATTTTGAATGATTAATGAATGAAGATTAATGATGAAAGGAGCTGAGTGGCAGCCGCTTTCTCTTTAATCTTGAATCTTCAATCATTAACAATCGATATTGACAATCGAAGGTAATTTTTTAGCCAGTGTATGCAAAGAATCAAACACAAAGGGGATGCTGCTAAAATCGTCGTTTTGGGTGATGCCATTGGGCACGGCCGTTACCAACATCCCCGCCGCCACAGCCGCCCGACACCCCGGCAGTGAATCCTCTACCGCCAGACACGCCTCAGGCGATACTCCCAACCGTTCCGCAGCAAGCAAATAAATATCTGGTGACGGCTTGCCATGTACCACTTCATCCCCGGCCGCAACAGCCGCCGGTGAAAAGCCAAGCTGAGCCATGTTTTCTTCTGCATGATGGCGGCGGCTGGATGTAGCCACAGCCCAGGGCAAACCAAGCCGGTGAACGGCCGTTAACACCTCATCCACCCCCGGCATCTCCGGCACACCTACCTCGGCACGAATCGCATCCAGATACGCCGTCTTGCGGGCAACAACCTCTTCTGGCGGCAAAGGCACTGGACACGCCGCCAAAAACATCTGTACCGACTGCTCTGTGCGCCGGCCAACCATCTGCCTGTACGTCTCATCATCCAGCGTGTAATGGTACTCTGCCGCCAACTGCTCCCAAGCCCGCCGTGAAAGCGGCTCGCTGTCCACCAGCACCCCATCCATATCAAACACAACAGCCGCAATCATGCCATTCGTCCTCATTACTCCTCTTCCTCTGCTTCCGGTAATGGCGCTACAGGATACGGCCGTAACAAAAACCGAAAACGCACCCGCCCCAATTCCACAATATCACCATCCTGCAAATGGCGCGGTGCCAGACCCAGCCGTTCAAAATTCAAATACGTGCCCGCCGCACTGCCCTCATCGTACAACCAATAATGATTATCCTGATGGCGAATGCGTGCGTGCAGCCGCGACACACTCGGTTCATCCACCACAACTTGCGCCACTGTGCCATCCCGGCCAAACGTCAAAACATCCCCTTCCACAGCCACCAACGGCACGGCCGTTCCCTGACCAACACGCTCCAAATAAGCAAAAAGCGGCTGTGCAGGCGGTGCAGGCGCTGGCATTTCTACCTGCACGTCAGGCAAAACAGACTCATCACCCTTGTCTGGGCGCAGCCGCCACCAACGCAAAAATAACCACAGCAGCAGCCCCACAGCCCCCACAACGGCCGTTAACACCCGGTTTTGCTGTCCCCAATCGGCCACATCTTGCGCCAAATCAGACAGCGGCGGCATAGGCAGCTCTTCCACCACACTTTGCGGTGTTGGCGTAGCGGCTGGCGTAGGCGTTGGCGGATCCGGACGGACAAGGGACAACGCCAGCAAAAATGGTTCGCTGGCTGCCGAAAAACCAAGCTCATCCGTCACAACGGCCGTTAATTCATACACCCCTTCATCCAACTCTGCCACAGCCCAGGGCAAAAGGAGACGGCCATTTTCATCAACCTCCAACCTGGCAGGCGGCAAAAGCTGCTGCCCATTCACCACCAAATACGCCTCCGTCACCTCACGCGACAAGCCATCCACCCACGACACCGCCACCGGCACATCAACCGTTGTTGGCTCCAGCGCCGACAGCGGCGTGTTAAAAGCCGGGCCTTCCCGCCGCACCACATCCGAAGGCAGCGCCACAACCACTTCCGGCGGCAGCAAAGTCAACGTATAGCTGCTTTGGGCAACAGCCTCGCCCACATTCACCGACAGGCGGTATGTGCCGCTTTCACGCTGCCAGGAGCGGTAGCGCAGCTCAAGCTGGTTGCCCTGCCCCTGCCACGTCAGATAAATGGGATCGGTAAATTCGCCGCCGGGCATATGAATCCAGCGTGCCCGGGTTGGCTCTGTAAGCATGGACACATTGTCTACTTCTTCAAATGTGGCCTGTACGCCCAAAATGGCGGCAAAAATGGGCAGGTCTATGGCCTGCGCCGCCTCAATCAGGGGCTGGGGGGTAAGCTGTTGGTCTAACCGGCCAGCATCAGACATGAGCAGCACAGCCTGGAAACGGCCGTCGCCACTCAACGCAGTCAAATGGTCAACGGCCTGAGTCAGCATGGCTTGCAGCGGTGTTGGGTCTACCCCGGCGGGCTGGTACGCGGCCAGCGCCGCCAGCAGATCGTCTCCCTGCGAAAGGTCTTGCGCCAGGAAACGGCCGTTTTCCGGATTGGTTTCATCCGGCACAATAATGCTCACCCGGTCTATGCCGGTTGGATTCAAAAAGCGGTTTACAAAAATGGTCAGGCTCTCCACCACATCATCATGTAGAGAACGGCCGTTACTACCCGCCGCCACATACGTGGCATTGGCATCCAGCACAAACACCACGTCCACTCCAACCGGCACACTCCGCTGGCTAAAATCCGCAATCGGCACGCCGTTTTCACGCAGGCTCAAGCGCGTCAATGCCACCGGATTCCGCAAATTGTCATGCGCAAGCAGGCGCACCGCCACCTCCGGAAAGGCGGAAATATCCACCTGGGTAATGCGCAAATGCACCTGATTTTGAGCAGAAGCAGGCACCCCTACAGCCAAAACGACAAGCAGCACTGCCAGCACTAATCTTCGCAAACGTGTCATAAAAAAGCCGCCCCATTCTGTTTTATGTTTACTTTCAGGGTGGGGTTTGCTATTATATCACGGTAGGTTCAGCCGAAGGGAATGCCACTATGAAACGCCAAATTTTCTTGTTTTTAACAACCGTTCTGATGCTGTTTGGTTTGGTAACGGCCGTTACCGCCCAGGAAACCACACCCACAACCACACCACCACCGCCGCGTCTGTTCATCACAGACAGCCGCACCGAAAGCCCCCCGGCAGTAGACCTGCGGCTCTACGGCATCGGCGCACAAGGCGAAAGCCTCCCCTTGTCGCCAGAAAGCCTCGTCATTCAGCACAACGGCGTACCGGCACAAACGGCCGTTACGCTGGGCAGCGAACCCGTCGGCACATTCACCGTTTTCCTCATCGACATCCCCCCCGGCGTCGCCGCCCAATTCGATGCCATCAGCAGCGCCATTAAACAGTTTGCCGCCCAGCCAAACATGCAAGAACAAGTCGATGCCGCCGCCATCTACCAGGTGGGCAGCACCGCCGCCATACAAATGATGGCCCCCAGCACCTTTTACAACGACATCCACAACACCTTTGCCTCGCCACTTACGCCCGCCGACGGCGCAACAGCCCTGGTAGACAGCATTGCCAGCCTGCTTAACCAAATTGATGACCTCAAGCCCAATCCGGCGATGGCGGCCAGCATTGTGGTTTTTTCCGACGGCACAGATGTGGTCAGCACCAATGACCTGGATGCCATTGCCCCTCAAGCCGCCGCTTTGGGAATTCCACTGCATACTGTCTGGCTGGAAAATGCCAACCTGCCTTTGGCGGGGCAGCAAATTGGACAGGATTATTTGGCAGACATTGCGGCCGGTTCTCGTGGAAGGGCAGCCGCATTGAACAACGACACGGCCGTTTCCGCCATCTGGCAGCAAATCACATCCTTCCGCGACCAAACCATCATTCGCTACACACCCGCCCAAATTAGCGGCGGCACCTTCCCCGTCACCGTCACCCTCACCGACAACCCCACCGTCCAGGCAGAAACCACCGTCTCTCTGCCCGCCAACCTGCCATCTGTCCAATTCACCATGCCCCCGGAAGCCAACGCCATCTCCCTGCCCAACCTGGAAAACCCCGTGACGCTCAAACTTGGCGCACAAGTTGCCTGGCTGGATGGCGAACAGCGCGAACTGGTGGCCGCCTCACTTCTGGTCAACGGCAGCAAAGTCGCCGATGTCGATCCGGCACGGCTGGAAAATTTTGAAGTTGACATAAGCGGGCTGGGTTACGGGGAAAACAACATCACGCTCGTGGTTTTGGACAATCAAGGCCTAAGGGCAACCAGCCCCGTCTTTACCCTTACCGTTACAGAAGGGGACAAGTCTGTTCCCGATGAACTGGATGCGGGTGGCGGATTGGGCGCATTTTTGCGGGGCGTTCTGCTGCTGCTAGTGGCTGTTGTTGGCCTGGGCATTGTCCTGTTTGTTGCCTGGCGGCAGGGTTGGCTGGCTCCGTTGGCCGACAGGCTGCCCAAAGGCCCTTCGCAAAAACGGCCGAAACCCAGCACAACCATCACCGATAAAGACGGCAATCCGCTTTATGTGCCTTCGGCCAAAGAGCAGAATACCGTCAATGCTTATCTGGAGGTGCTGGCAGCCGAATCGGCCGTTGCCAGCTACATTCCACTGCGCAAAACGATTGTCCGTATCGGCCGTTCCCCATCCCTCTCAGATGTCGCCTTTGAAAACGATCTGACTGTCTCCCGTCTGCACATGACCTTGCGCCTCGAAGGTGATCGCTACCGTATCTTTGACGAAAACAGCACAAGCGGCACGTGGGTAAATGACCAACAAGTTCCCGCGTACGGCATTCAGCTTCTTGACGGCGACGAAATTCATATGGGGGCTGTGCATTTACGCTACCACAATGAGAGCGAAAGTTAGGTGAGTAAATCGTATCTGTTTGCCAAACTGGCTGCTCCACCGCTTCATACGTTATGTTAAATTTTTATGCTTGAATTAACGGCCGTTCAACAACAAGCCATTGCCGCCGCCGAAACCTCATTTTTGCTCGGTGCTGCCGGCACAGGCAAAACCACCGCACTGCAACAGCGCCTGCTCCAACTACTGGCTGAAGGCGAAACAGCCTACGCCATTCTCGTCATCGTTTCCGAGCTGCCCCACCGCCAGCAATGGCTGGACGTCATCCACCAATCAGGGCTAGGCCCCTATGCCGACCTGAAAATCACGACCTACAACCGGCTGGCTCAAGAAATGGTGGAGCTGTTCTGGCCGCTGGTTGCCCGTCCGATGGGCTTTGAAGCCCCCCACCACCCGCCTACCATCCTCACCTACGACATGGCGCAGTTGCTCATGTGGCGCACCATTTCGCCCATGCTGGCAGAAGGGGCATTTGCCGATTTGCGCCTGCGCCCGCAGCAAATTGTAAGCCAACTGCTGGACACATTGAACCGGGCGGCCCTCAATGGTATCTCTTTGGCTGAAGCCATCGAACGCCAAAAAATGAGCCTGACGGGAGAGCCGGAACGTTTACGCTATCTGGATGAAGCGGCGGAAGCGGTGTGGGCATTTCGTCGTTTTTGCTTTCAAAATAGTTTGCTGGATTTGTCATTGGTGGTGGAGACGTTCAACACCAAACTGGTGAATGACGATAAATTCCAGGTCTATTTCAAGGAACGGTTCCGCCATTTGTTGGTAGATAATTTGGAGGAGCAAACGCCGGCCGGGCAGCATTTTGTGGTCACGCTGATGCCACACACGGAGACTACGGCCGTTGCCTATGATGAAGGCGGCGGCTACAAACGATTTTTGGCCGCAGACCCGGAAGAGGCCGAAAAAATTAAAGAGAGCTGCAAATATCCGCTGCACTTTGAACACAATTTCATCTCGCCGCCGGGCATGACGCACGTTGCCAATGTGGTAGAGAATTATTTGCTGCACACGAAAAAGCCAACCGGTGAGGCCGGGGCATATATTCTGGATGTGGTGAACGGCCGTTACCGCCGCGAAATGGTCATCCAACTTGCCCAACAACTGGCCGAGTATGCAGCCAACGGCACGCCCCCCAACCAAATCGCCATCATCACCCCCTATCTGGATGGCGCACTGCGCTACATGCTTTCTCATGCCCTGAATGATGCCGGTCTCCCCTACTTCTTTCTACGGCGGCGCTCCACCCCGCGCGAAGAACCCCGCATACGGGCATGGCTTACCTGGCTGGCACTGGCACACCCGGATTGGGACAGAAAGCCAGATCCGTTTGATGTAGCCGAAGCACTTACCCTTTCTATTGACGGGTTAGACCCTGTACGTGCCTCATTTTTGGTTACGCAGTTATATGACGCGCAGTCAGGCACATTGCAGCCAGTAAGCAATTTATCCCAAACAATGTGTGACCGAATTGGGGAAACGTTTGTCCAATTAACTGAGTCTGTGCGATTGTGGTTGGAAACTAATCACGGCCGTTTACCCATCGACCACTTTCTGCACCAACTGTTTAACAATTTACTTGCTCAGCCCCAATATCAGCCAGAACCAGACCTGGCCGGTGCGGCCGTTTGCGACTGGTTGGTAGAAACGGCCGTACGCCTGCGCCATACAGCAGAACCCCTTGGGCTGCATTCCGCAAAAGAAATCGGCGCTGCTTTCATCGACGGCATCAATCAAGGACTGGTCACTGCCAATCCGCCGGAACTTGGCGATCCCCCCGACCCAAATGGTATTATGATTTCCACCATTTACGGCTATCTTCTGGCTGGCGCACCCGTAAACATTCAGGTCTGGCTGGAAACGGCCGCACAAGGCTGGTGGGACATTCCCCGGCAGCCCCTGAGCAATGCGTTTGTCCTGGCAAAAAGCTGGTCAGCGCACAAAAAATGGACCATGGAAGACGATTTCCTTGTAAAACAGCAGTTACTCAGCCGTCTCATCGGCGGCCTGTGCCATCGCTGCAAACAAGGTATCATTCTCGCCAACAGCGAGCTGGACCGCAGAGGCCTCAGGCAAGATGGCCCACTATGGCGGGCATTGCGTTCAACTATCATAGATTCGACAATGACATATCATATGGATTGATAACAATGGCAAAAAT
>CAZRIB010000217.1:0-6935 GCA_964600035.1 uncultured Ardenticatenaceae bacterium
CACCTTGTCACCCCGTCACCTTGTCACCCCGTCACCTTGTCACCCCGTCACCTTGCCACCCCGTCACCTTGCCACCTCGTCACCCTTGCGCCTATTCGCCCAGGCCGGGCAAACCAGAGGGGCCGGTTTCCAACAAATAGCGCAGCACCAGGGAATCGACAATGGTTTCAACCGGGGCGCGCTCGTCTGTAAACAGGACATCGCTGGCTGTGGTGGGAACAAGGTTGGTAACGGCCGTTTCCACAGCCGCCTGCAGCAGCGGATCAACATCCTCTGGTAATTGTGCCAAATTTTCTGCCAAAAACGCCGCATCCGTTGGCTGCACAGTGGCAAACAAAATGGTATTGAGCGAACCGGGCACATCAACACTGTGTACCGTCGGATAAACTTGCAGCATCGTGTTGGTAATGGCCTCCACCAGCCGCCTGTCTTCCGGCGCACGGCCAACATTAACTGCCACCACACCCGTATCACTTAATTTGGCGGCAATCTCCCGGTAAAACTCCACCGTTGTTAAATGCCAGGGAATATAAGGGACTTTGTACGCGTCAATGGTGACGACATCGAAACGGCCGTCCAAACGGTTAAACTCGTAACGGCCGTCCCCCACAATCGTCCGGATATTCGGGTCTGTCATGGCAAAATAATCCCGGCCAGCCTGCACAATCGCCGGATCCAGCTCAATGCCAACCACCCGCACCGGGCCAAACACCCGCGTAAACTGCTTGGGAATCGTTCCGGCAGCCAAACCAACCACCGCCATGCGCGACGGCGGCACAGCCACAGCCGGGTCATTAAAATAAGGAGCAGCCAACATAATGCTCCACACCGACACACGCGGCACATACCCATCCTTGCAATAAAACGAATGGTACGCCTGCCCCTCATTCAACAGCAAATAGTTGCAATCTCCCCGCTGAATCACCTGCACATAGTTATAGGGCGACTCCGTTTCAAAAATTTGGCCTTCGTAATTTTTAATAGGGCCAGTTCCCCAATTAAATACGGCCGGTACAAGCAGCACAGGCAGCACCAGCGCCGCCTGCCCGGCAAGCCGCTTTGTCTGGTAAAGGCCAATGATGCCCACAACCAGCAAAATTGACCCAAAAATTACGGCCGTTACGCGCGAACCGGCCAACGGAATGACAAACAAAACCGGCAAATAAGTTCCTAACAAACTGCCCATCGTAGAGATGGCATAAATGCGCCCGCTAATCCGGCCAGCTTCGTCCACGTTTTGCACCGCCAGCCGGATGGCAAAGGGGGAAAGGCAGCCCAATAAGGTGATGGGCACAAACAAGGCCAACACAACCCCCACCAATGAGCTGGCAATCGCGCCCACGTTAATGGCGGCCAGTGCAGAAGCGGCCGTTTTGAGCAAAACGCTGGTGAGAAGCAGGAAAAGAACGCTGAAAAAACCAGCCAGTGTCACAATGGTGTAAAAAACGTGGGGATACGGCCGTTCATCTGCCCACCGCCCGCCTAAAAAATAGCCCAGCGTCAGGCAAAACAGCACCAGCCCAATGACATTCGCCCACACAATGTTAGACGTACCGTAAACCGTTTGCAGCATCCGGCTGGCCGTAAACTCCACCGCCAGCGTCGTCATACCACCCACAAAAACTGTCAAATAAAGATAATTACGCTTCAAACTCAGGGTTGTATTGTTCATGGGGCAGAATTATAACTGGCTCAGGGCAATTGGTCAGCGGCAGACAAATCAAAGCGCGCCCGCATCTCATCAACTGTTAAGTGCCCGGTGTTTTGAAAAATCATCGTCAACGGCTGGTCATACACCACAAAACTTTCATCTGTGCGCCCGCCGGTCAGGCCGCTAAATTGTGCCAGATAACGGCTGACAGCTTCCGGCGGCGTCAATCCCGGCCAGCCAAAAGTGTCTGGTTTTATGTAAAATGTGCCAATATGGGGAAAACGGCCGAATACTGCCACCACTTCGTACCCCAAAGAACCGTCAAACAAAAGCTGATGGTACTGGCTGGAAAGCGGGTACTCTTCCGGCAAGCGGGGCGCAGTGCCGTACAACCTGTTCGACAAGATGGTCACGTACTCCGACTCAGCCAATAAGGCCAGATTTGCCTCTAATTTTGCCAAATCATCCGCTTCACTCCGACGGGTATGCCAGCGCAGGGCTTCGTCCTTGTATTCGCTGCGCCGCCGGGGCTTGCCGTTCACCACCATTGAGCTGGGCAGGGCATCATCCCACTCTTCGCTGAGCAGGGTTGTGCCGGGAGGAATGTTGTTGTACACCCACTGGGAGGCCTGCACCCAGGGATGGGGTTGGTTGTAAATGTTGAGGAAAGCGGCGGCGTAAACGGCCGTTGGCACAACAACCGCCCCACTCACCAGCCATCGCCAGCGAACTGGCAGCGACACAATGAAGCCAGCGGCAAAAATCAACAAAAAGGGCACAACCGGCTGCATGTAGCGCATAAATTTCACAAAAAAGGAGCCTGTTGAGAGGGAATAAGGCAGCACCCAGGCAAAAACAATGAGCAGTTGAGGGCGTTGGATTAAGGCGCGCCCCCACTCCCGGAAACGCTTCTTTAATCTCAAATCATGAACCATGAACCCCTGCCACAGTGCCCAGCCCAACCCCAGGAATGCCGCCGCACCTAACGGCCAGCCCAGCCCCCAACGAAGCAGCATCTCTGCCTGGTAGAGAAACGGCCGTGTGCCCACATACTGCCGGGTGAAGGCCACATCCCCGCGCCCGCTCACCATTGCCTGCTGGGTCAAAATGTTATCCAGGTAGCAGTTCCCCAGGTTAAAAGATGGCACGTCCACCCCCAAAAACGAGCTACCTTTCACGTTGACCTGACAAGACCAATCCAACACAGCAAAAGGGTTGGTGATGAAGAAAGTTACCAAAACAAGGCATGTCAAGCCGAATGCCCACCGTCCCCACTGTTTAGGCCACTGCTGTGCAGCCCACCGCAGCCACACTGCCAAAAACAGGGGCAGCAGCAGCATGATGCCAGAAAATTTTGACCCCACCGCAAGGCCAATCATAATGGCGGCGGCCACAAAGTGCCAGGGAATGCGTTTGCTGGTTGTTTGTGCCGCGCCGGAAACTAAAAAGTAAACGGCCGTAACCACAAAAAACGTCAGATACGGATCAACCGCAAAAAAGTGCGCCAGTTGAATATGCAGCACAGACAAAGACAAAAATCCCGCAGCCAACAAGCCTGCCCACGCCCCAAACAAGCGTCTGCCGAGCAAGAAAGTCATCAAAACAGTCAGCAAGTCAACCAGAGCTGTCAGCGCCCGGGAAACGGCCGTTAAATGCTTAAACTCAATACGTTCAGCCCCATTCAACACATCCTGCACAAAAAAGGAATCAGCAGGCAAAACGGGACTCAAAATCGGGGAAATACGTTCAGCCAATCGGGTGGCCGCCACCCCCAAATACAAGGGCAAATGACCGTAAGCAAAATCGCGCGGCTCATCTTGCGGTACAACAATGCCGCTGCTCTCGGCATTTTCTGGCCAGTAATAGGGATTGAATGAAGATTTTTGGGGGTCAAACGCGGTTTGCCAACTCTCCGGCCATTCAATTGTGGTAGCAACCCAGCTTATATACCGTTCGTCAGGATGATAATGCTGGTAATCGTCCCAATTGAGACCGGTAAACCGGGAAACGGCCGTGACGACCAACACCAAAATAAGCACACCTGCTAACTGCAAACGACGTATCATCATAAGCTGCGGATCTATTACAAAAAAAAGCCGGGGCATAATGCCTCGGCTTATTAATACAATTCATAAAGAAGGCCAAACAAATTACATGGCTTCTTCTTCGCTGTCCTCGCCAATCACTTCCACTGCATCAGGAGCCAATTCTTCAACTTCTGCCTCTTCTTCAACCTCAGCAGCGAGTGTTTCTACACGGGCAACAACAGCATCCGGATCGCTCAAAATGTCAATACCCTTTGGTGCATCAACATCACGCATGTAAATAACAGAATCCAGACTGTCCATTCCCGAAATATCAAATTTAATTTCAGAAACAAGGTCACCAGGACGGCATTCAATTTCGACAACGCGAATCGGGAACATCAACGTACCCAATCCAGTTTCCAGCACTGGCGCTTCACCAACGGGAACCAATTCGGCTTCGGCCGTCAATTTTTCGCGCATATTGACTTCCATGAAGTCTACATGCAGCACATCACCACGAGTTACGTGCTGCTGAATGTCACGCACCAATACAGTACGTGTATCGCTGCCCAAATTAATGTCAATCAAAGTAGATGACCCGGCATGGCGCAAAGCGCGGCGCAAAGCTTTTTGTTCCAACTGAATGCTGACTGGTTCCTGCTGTCCATAAATGACGGCTGGAATAATGCCTTCGCGGCGCAGTTGTTTTACCTTTTTCCCCGATACTGTACGAGGCTGTGCAACAATTGAGATATTGTCTGACATGATACCTTTCCCCATTTCCTATTAAATGTTGCCCCAACCGCCGTTTTTCACGGAAATAGGGCACAAAAAAATTGTACCCTCTTTGTGCCGTTGTTCAGAATGACGGACAAAAATGAGGCTACAATCTCTATCTATTATTAATGTTTTTACTCGTTCAAGGAGTTTGTTTTCAAGACACAGAAGTATAACATTAAGTTGTATTTCGTCAAAAACAGAATTTCGCAAAAAACCAACAAGTACTCAGTCAAGTGTTCTTTGATGGATACAAAGATTGGTTCAATCTCGGAGATTGAACCAATCTAATCCCTCATTTCACATGTGACTAAGTATTAGGTGTCTGTTTTGGGTGTTGCTGCACTGCATTACCAGTCCCTGTGTTCAGTAGTCGCAGCATCCTTACTGCGTTTGCCACTTGCCACTTGCCACTTGCCACATTTTTATTCATTTGCTGGTGCACCGCAGGCGCGTGGTATCTCCTGTCAATAATCTCTAATCTTAGATCATTGACGAAATTGTTATAATGTGATTAGGAATAGAGTACTGTTTAGTAAAGGAGTTCTGGGCCATGCTAAATGAAGGAACACAAGACATTTTTCGATTTATGCAGCAGGAAAATATCCGGCTGCGGAATGAAGTGGCGCAGTTACAACATGAAAATGCCCAAATGCGCCGGATACTGCGGGCGCTGCGAACATTGCAAGAGGTGTCTATTGGCGTCAATGTTAAGACGGATGTCTTTTTCTTGATGAATCGCATTCTGGAATCGGCGTTAGCCAGCGTCAATGCAAAGGACGGCTCTTTGTTGTTGATTGATGAGGACACGGCCGAATTGGTATTTGTTGTGGCAAAAGGTGATATTGGTGAGGATTTGCTTGGTTACCGGCTAAAGATGGGTGAAGGTATTGCCGGATGGGTTGCCCAGCACAGAGAACCGGTTCTGTTGGCAGATGTTCATCGGGATCGTCGTTTTTCTACGGCCGTTGACGAAACCTTTTCCTTCCACACCCAATCAATGCTCGCCGTTCCCGTCATGGTAGGTCATGAAGTATTGGGCGTTATTCAGGCACTCAACAAAGAAAACGGCGAACAATTTAATGAAGCAGACCTGACGCTTTTCAGCGTGGTTGCACTGCTTGCCGCCACCGCACTTACCAATATGGATCAAGCACTGGCAATGGCCTGACAACCTCAGTAAGAACAGAATCTGTCACGAATTTCACAAATTTCATGAATTAAGGTATCTGTTCAGATGGAACACAGAGTTACACGAAGAATGCGCAAAGTTACACGGAGAACAAAGCGTTTTTCTCTTTTTTCTCAGCGAAACTCCGTGATTTCTCTGTGAATCTCTGTGTAACTGAACGCTTACAAATTAAGAACCTGTTTTTCGTGTCATTCGTGAAATTTGTGGCGAAAATTTAGATCGACTGAACCTACTTCACGGCCGTTACAACTTCACTGGGCACACCCCACTGCACCACAATGGTACTGGTAACGGCCGTAAACCCCACCCCCTCCACCACAGAAACCAACCGGACAGGCCGGCAGCCACCCAACAAAGCGGGCTGCACGCGATACAACCCCTGCCAGGCTCCCACAATCAAGCGGCTAAACCACCCCCCTCCAGGTGCAATCGTCGTCCATACAATTTTGCCGCCCGGCTTCACCACCCGCTTAAACGCGGCAACCCAGGCCGGAATCATGTCATAATCAATCAAGTCCAGCACATAAGAGCAAAACACCCTGTCAAACGTGTTCTCGGCAAATGGCAAGAAACGGCCGTCTCCTTCCACAAAATCCGCCGCACCTGTGCGCGCCCGCGTTTCCAGCAGCATTTTGCGGGCAATATCCACTCCCACAACCCGGCCATCTGCCCCAACTGCTGCCAGCAGCGCGGCATGCTCATTCCCTGTCCCTACGCCAACATTCAATACCTTCTGCCCAGAACTGGCCTCAATTTCTTGCAAAGCCAATGCCTTCGCCCGCCGTTCAAAACCAGACCCTTCGCCAAATTTCAGCCCTTTCCGGTTATATAAATCACGCGCTTTTTCAACGGAAATTGTTTTTCTAATCATGGGATTTTTGCCGGATCAAAGATAACGGCCGTTTCCAACTGCGGCGGCACTATTCGGTTTACATATATGAGTCTACTGAAAAAACCGCAAAGCACACAAAGAGCGCAAAGAAACACCGGGGAAAAAATTCGTGAAATTCGTGCAATTAGTGGCTTTTTTCAAAGTAAACAACACACCACTGCACGCACCATCAAATGAATAAAAACGGGACACATCTCTTATCTGTGTTCATCCGTGTTAATCCGTGCCCCATTTTTACAGGAGTCATTGGTTCAATCTCAGAGATTGAACCAATTTAATCACTCATTTCACGTGTAACTGAGTACCACCCACTGCACGTAACCCGAAGCCCGTATACCGTTTTCCCACGAAATTACCAGAGGTAGAACACACGGATTATGAATTATGAATTATGAA
>CAZRIB010000218.1:0-6935 GCA_964600035.1 uncultured Ardenticatenaceae bacterium
TTATTAATGAGGAGTTTTGGCCTGTCTTAAGGTGTCTAACTCCTCACGAATTACGGATCACGGATTACGGATTACGGGTACTATGGGGTGCAGATGGGCTGGGCGGTGCAGGTTGGCGGGATGTCGGCACAGTTGTAGTTGAGTGCCATACCAAAATAGGGTGAGGGGTCCAGGGTGTTGCTAAATTCCAGTTCGTTGGCGTAACGGCCGTTTCCATCATCGCGCACAATCGAGAAATGCAAATGCGTCCAAATTTGGCGGGCAGATGCGCCATTGTAATTGCCGGTGTAGCCAATGAGCGTCCCTTGAGGCACAAATTGGTCATGCGTGCCGGGCGGAAAGGCATCGACAATAAAGCTGCTGCCATCCCTGTCGGCCATGTGGGCGTAGTAGAGCCAGATTTGCCTGCCGGGCTGCAATGGATCGTCTGGCACGCGAAGGATGACAGCACTGCGCCAATCCGATTCGCGGGTCAGGTAGCCGTCGTAGGCGGCATAGACAGGGGTGACGCCGGGGTCTCCTTCTGAAAAGATGTCGATGCCTTGATGGGGGTGGCTTGGGCTGTAGGGGCCGCGTGGGTCTTCGTATAGAAGCCCGATGAAGCCGTCGGTGGGCAGGAGGAAGGGGGCGTTGGGGCAGGTTTCTCGCTGGGTGGTGATGAGTGCCTGGCGTTCGCTGGTGCTGCCGGCAGCCCATTGGACAAATGTCTGGCTGCGGGGGTCTGTGTAGGCGCGGATGGTGGTAACGGCCGTATACAAGCCCCAAAGAGCGATGCCAGTTAAGCCTATGAGTGCCAGTTTGCCAAATTGATGCTGCCAAAGTTTGTGAATGGTTTGCTTGAGTGTTTTCATGGGTTAATTGAAAATGGCTGGTAAATAGATTTGGTTGGGGTTGAGCAGGGTGGTTACGGCCGTGCCGTTAGCGGCAAGACCGCCGTCGGCTGTGACGCTGTAGGTGGTGTTGGTAGTGACGGGTTGTCCTGGCGTAACGGTGAGCGTAACGGCCGTACTGGTGCGTCCGGCCAGCGTGGGGATTTGCCAGCTTACGATGCCATTGCTGGGTGTGCCGCCGCCGCTGCTGGTGACGTAGGTGCTGGCGGCGGGTAAGGTGTCTTGAATGGTGAGGTTTACGGCCGTTTCCGTGCCCAAATTCATAACCGTGAGGGTGTAGGTGATATTGTCACTGCCAAAAACGGCAGCAGGCGCGGTTTTGGTAATGGTTAATTCAGCGGGAAAAACAGTTGTTTCCTGAATTTGGTAGATTTTGCCGCTGCCATAATCCGCCGCATACAGCTCACCATTAACATCTTCGCCAAACGTGCTGGGGTTGTTGAGGCCGCTCAATTTGCCGTGTGCTGCTGCTGTCCAACTGCTGCCATTTTGCTGAAGTGTCCATACATTGCCGGTAGAAAAGTCTGCCACAACGTAATGGCCGGTTAACGCGGGATAAAGCCATCCTCTGTACACAAAACCGCCGGTGATGGAGTTGGCTGAGCCGTGTGGCTGTTCAAAAATCGGCATGGTGTAACTGCTGGCTGGCTGGCAGCTGTTTGGGTTGCTGTTACCGCCGGTGTAAAGATGCGTCCCTTCATAGCAGTTCCAGCCGTAATTTTCGCCGCCGCTGCTGCTGGCCGGTTGAAAATTGACTTCTTCCCATAAATTTTGACCGACATCGCCGATAAACAGGTCGCCGGTTTGGCTGTCGAAGCTGAAACGCCAGGGGTTGCGCAGGCCGACAGCCCAAATTTCGTCACATTTGGCGTCGTTGTCGGCGACAAAGGGATTGCTGGCGGGGATGGTGTAGCTGCCGTTTGGGGCACATTCCGGCGGGCGGCCTGTGCCGTTGACATCCAGCCGGAGCATGGTACCGAGCAGGGTGGCGGGGTTTTGGCCGTGATCGTGCGGGTCGCCGCCTGAGCCGCCATCGCCGAGGCCAACGTAGAGGTAGCCGTCTGGCCCAAAGGCGAGGTCGCCGGCGTTGTGGTTGGGGTGGGGCTGGTCGATTTCCAGCAAAATGGTTTCGCTGTTGGGGTCGGCGGTGCTGGGGGTTGTGATGGTGAATTGGGAGATGCGGGTGACGAGTTGTGTGCCGTTTGTGTGGGTGTAGTTGATGTAGAAACGGCCGTTGTTGGCGTATTCCGGGTGAAAGACCAACCCTAACAGGCCACATTCCGGGCAAGTTGATTCGACCCGGCTGGTAATGTCCAGGAAGGTTTGGGTGCTGGTTTCGCTGCTGGACAAGTTTGCCAGGCGGATGATGCCGTCTTGCTCTACGATGAACAGGCGGTTGTCGCCTGCGTTGGCAATGTCTACAGGGTGGTTGAAGGTGAGGTTGGGGTAGTAGTTGGTGAGGGCGAGTGTGGGAACGGCCGTTTCAGGCGAGGGTGCTGCGGCAAAGAGCAAAGCGGGTACAAACAAAACAAGCCAGAACACAGGTATAAAGCGAAATGATTTGCGAGTCATGCCATAAATTGTAGCCTACCTTGGATAAAGGGAAATCAAGTATCACAAACGGCTCATAGTTGGCAGCCAGTCCTTTAGTGTACGTAAACCGAACTTCGCATACCGTTTTTCGACGCAATCACCAGAAGCAGCGTACACGGAAAACGGATAACGGAATACTGAATACGGATATTAGTTTGCTGACATGCTGTTCCCTGTATCCATGCCATTGTTTATCACCCTCCCATGTGTTAAATTTTCGTCAACGTTGGCAGCGCACATGGTAGCGGAGGCAACTGCATAGAAATTGGTACTATGGTTGGGTTTTCCCCATCATTTTCACGGTGTTTGCACAAACATCGTGTAGACTTAAATTTGGGTAATTTGTTTGTTTTCTTTCAGGAAGTGAGGAGGGGTGATGGATACAACTGTTACACGGGTTCGCCGGACAAAAGATGAGGCTAAACAGGCTTATAACAAGCTTAGCCGTTGGTATGATTTGGTTGCCGGCAGTACTGAAAAAAAGTATCGCAACATTGGCCTGGAATTTTTGAATGCAAAAGAAGGTGAACGCATTCTGGAAATTGGGTACGGCACGGGTCATTGTGTGCTTTCGCTGGCAAAAGCGGTCGGGGAGACAGGCCATGTTGCCGGGATTGATATTTCGGAGGGGATGCATGACATTACAACAGAGCGGCTGCAAAAGGCCGGGATGTTGGACAGGGTGGATTTGCAGGTGGGGGATGCGCTTCATTTGCCTTTTGAGGATGCGTTTTTTGATGGTGTTTTTATGAGCTTTACGCTGGAATTATTTGATACGCCGGAACTGCCGCAGCTTCTGCAGGAATGCAGTCGGGTTTTGCGGGGAAACGGCCGTATCGCGGTTGTGTCGCTGATTAAAAAACCGGGAACGGCCGTGCGCATTTACGAATGGTTCCACGAAAAAATGCCTGCGGCCGTTGACTGCCGTCCTATTTATGCCCAGCCCCTTCTGCAAGAAGCCGGTTTTTACATTGAAAAGGTCAAAGCCATGTCCATGTGGGGGCTGCCTGTAGAAATTATCTTAGCGAGGAAAAGTAGTTAAACGATGAAAATAGCCTACATTGCCACTGGCGCTGCCAATATGTACTGCGGCAGCTGCATGAGAGACAACACTTTGGTAGCGGCCATGAAGAAGGCCGGTCATGATGTGGTAATGGTGCCGCTGTATACTCCGCTGCGCGTGGATGAAGAGAATGTCAGCGAGAAGCGGGTATTTTACGGAGGCATTGAAGCCTATTTTTTGCAGAAATACCCTAACCCATCTATTTGGCGGGATTTGCTGTTAAAAATGGCTGGTTCGCAGGCTGTTTTGCGGCTGCTGCCAAAGTTTGACATTGGTTCGGCCGTAGACCCCGCTCAAAATGCCGAATTGACCCTTTCCATGCTCCGCGGCGAGGCCGGTAACCAAAGTCCCCTGCTAGAGGAAATGATTGATTGGCTGGCAGCATCCCTGAAGCCCGATATGGTACACATCACGAATACACTTATCTCTGGCCCAGCCAAAGCCATTAAAGAAGCATTGAATGTGCCTGTGGTGTGTGGATTGCATGGCGAAGATGTGTTTATAGATGGACTGCCTGATCATTACCGGCAGCAGGCCATCGCCCAAATTCATGCGAACTGTGCCCATATTGACCATTTTATTGCCATTAGTCATTACTATGCCGATTATTTTGGGGAATTGGTCGGTATTGAAAAAGAAAAAATTACGGTTGTGCCGCCGGGGATTGCGCTGGAAGATTATAAAAATCTGCCTGTTTCCCGGTCTGAGAATGGTACGCAAACAATTGGGTATCTTGCCCGCTTATCGCAGGAAAAAGGGTTCCATATTTTGGCAGATGCCTACATTCAATTGGTTAAGTCTGGCGAATTTCCTGGGTTGAAATTGAAAGTGGCTGGTTATCTAAGCAAGGCTTACCGGCCTTATGTGGATGGTGTGCGTAAGAAGCTTGAAAGGGCTGGTGTGATGGCCAATGTGGAAATTATTGGCACAGTAGACCGGCAGCAAAAGCTTGATTTTTTGCGGTCGATTGATTTGTTTTCACTGCCAACTGTGTATCGTGACCCGAAGGGGCTGCCTGTGCTGGAAGCGTTGGCGGCTGGTGTGCCGGTTGTGCAGCCGGATCATGGTGCGTTTCCGTATTTGGTGGAGGCAACGGGGGGCGGTTTGCTGCATGAGCCGGAAAATGCAGATGATTTGGCTGAGAAGTTGGCTTTGTTGTTGAAGGATGACGACCTGCGGCCGCGGTTGGAGAGAAACGGCCGTAACAAAGTCCACAGCTATTTTTCTGCTGAACGCATGGCAGATGAAACAATGCAAATTTACAGGCAAGTAGTGGCTTCTCACAGTTAGAGGAATACATTCATGATTGCCCAATTGAAAACCCTTTTTTCTCCCCCTGTTTTTCCAGAAGATGAAGAGAAAACGCGCATTGCCAAACTGCTCAACATTATTTTGCTGGCCGTGATGGGGTTGGTTATGGTCTTTTCTGTGCCAGCTTTTGTCATGACACCCAAAATCGGCCGTTTTGTCATTGAGTTTGTGTTGGCTGGCTGGTCACTGGTTATGTTGTTGATTTTGCGGCGTGGTTACGTTTATGGGGCCAGCTTTTTGTTTACCTTGACCCTGTGGGTTGTCGTGACGTATGGCACCTATGAAGCAGGTGGATTTCGCGGTTCTACCATGTCGGCGTATTTTGGTATTTTGTTAATTGCTGAACTGCTTCTTGGGGTCAAAATCAGCATTGTTTTTGGGGTACTGTCTGTTTTGGCAACAGGTTGGATGGTGTTGGCAGATTCTGCCGGTTTAATGCCACCTGCACCGGAATATGCCACATTAGGTACATTTTGGGCTGAATTTTCGGCCGTTGTCATTGGGGTGGTTGTTTTAACTTCACTGGTTATGTCCAACTTGCAGCAGGCTTTACAGCGTGCCCGCAATAATGAGAAGGAATTGGCTGTAAAAGTGGAAGAGGTGCAGATTTTGGCACAACGCGCAACCGAGGCCAATGAATTTAAATCTAAATTAATTGCCCGCATTAGCCATGAACTGCGGACTCCTTTGGGCGCATTGATTGGCATGTCTGAACTGCTTCAACAGGAAATTTATGGCCCTTTGTCGCCGCAGCAAATCGATATTATTAATCGGATTATTTACAACTCCCATGCGTTGGAAAGGGTGTTTTCGGAGCTTTTGGATCAGTCCCGAATTGAATCTGGTCAGCTTCGCTTGCGGCTGGAGCGGTTTTCACCAAAGGAGTTGGCGGAGTCGGTTTATTTGAATTTGATGCCACAGGCTAAGAAAAAAAGGCTTGATTTGGTGCTGGATGTGAAGGAAAATGCCCCCGATTTTGTGGTTGGCGACCAAAAGCGGGTGGAGCAGGTATTGTCTAATTTGGTGGTGAATGCCATTAAGTTTACTGAAAACGGCCGTATCACCATCACTATCTACCAGGTGGACGACAACAACTGGGTATTGCAAGTCAGCGATACAGGCATTGGCATTTCCAAAGAAGATCGAGCCTTTATATTTGAGCCTTTCCGGCAGGCCGATGAATCGATGGCCAGAAAATTTGGTGGTGTTGGTCTGGGGTTAGCCATTGTGCAGCAGTTAACCAACGCAATGGGCGGCACTATTGAATTAGATAGCGAAGTTGGAAAAGGCAGTACATTTACAATCACCTTGCCCCTTCAAAGAGTAAAGGAACACGCAAATGGAAACCAAACCATTGGCAGTAATCATTGAGGATAATGAAGACCAAAATTTGGTGTTTACAACGGCAATGCAGCAGGCAGGATTTGACACGGAATCTATTCTAGACGGCCGTACCGCCCAAACACGCTTGCAGGCAGTCACACCACAACTGATCATCCTCGATTTGCACATTCCCGAAGTAAATGGCGAGGAATTACTGCGCCAGATTAGAGTGACACCGCGTCTGGCTGATGTGCGCGTATTATTGGCCACGGCCGATGCCGCGTTGGCCAATGATTTACAGTCACTGGCAGATCTGGTGCTGTTAAAGCCCATTAGTTTTGCCCAGCTCAAACAACTGGGCAAACGCTTCCGCCGTATTTTTGATGCGGAGTAGGTTGCAGGTGGCAAGTGGTAAGTCCAGAATCACCTTGTCACCTGGTATCCGTATTCAGCAGTCCGTTTTCCGTGTATGCTGCCTCTGGGGTATGCCCGCATTAAATCGTGGTTTGCCTATCACCAACGATTGAAATCATTGGCTATAACCAAAAGTACGTTAAAACGTACTAAAACAGCCACAAAAAGTCGTTATTAACCCGTTTCAACGGGTTTCTAATTTGCAGCAGGGCATTTCAATGCCCTGCAACTTTTTTCTTTGCGCTCTTGGCGTTCTTTGCAGTTAGATAAGTGGCGACTTAACATTATTTGATGTAGTTAGCAAACTCCTCCCAATCATTGCCTGCCCGTATCCTTTCCGC
>CAZRIB010000219.1:0-6914 GCA_964600035.1 uncultured Ardenticatenaceae bacterium
CTGCAACAATTGAAATTAAATATCCGCTAAAAGGCACTTTTTGAAAATGTTCCTTCGATAAAATATTTAAACGACGCATCATACCCTTCCCAAAAGTTCTGGATTGTGGGTGCGTCCAAAAATGGTGTAAAGCCTGGTCTAAAACCGAAATGATCTTGATTAACCTTTCTCTGGTCATACACCAAAACTGAACGCCCCATCCTGCTCTGTCGAGGTCTTCCTGGATGGCTGTGGCCGGTCTGCGACCGTGCCACATGAGTTCCAATGTGCGCCAGGACACGGCCGTTAACCTCACATCACTCTCTCCAGGCGGATCCAGCAGCCAATACGCCGCCGATGAAAACCGCCACGCCGCCCCATCCAATACCAATCCCTTCCAGCGCGGTGTATTGATGTATTACAGGTAGGTGATGGGGTCGCGGTTACCCTGCCGGATGGCGCTGACGCTGCCCAGGTGTCGGAAAACGGTATACGGGCTTCGGGTTACGTGTACCAGGGTGACAGGTAACATTTACTCGCACCTGCCACCTATTTTTTCAGTTACACGTTAAACTTTATGTTTATAATGTCGCCATCCTGCACAATATAGGTCTTGCCTTCCTGGCGCAGTTTACCGGCGCTTCGTGCAGCGGCCATGCTGCCAGCCTCTATCAACGTGTCGTATGCCACTGTTTCGGCACGGATGAAGCCTTTGGCAAGGTCTGTGTGAATGGCGGCGGCGGCATCAACGGCCGTTGCCCCCACCGGAATCGTCCAGGCACGCACCTCATCTTCCCCAACCGTAAAGAACGACTGCAAACCCATCAGGTCATAGCTCAGGCGAATGACTTTATCAAGGCTCAACTCCGTCACGCCGTACTCTTCCATAAACATTTGCAGAGACTCCTCATCACCAGATGCACTAAGCTGGGCCAGTTCCATTTCCAGTTTGCCCCGCAAATTTGTCACCATGGTTTGAGGATAGTCGTAATCCAGCGTCACCTCATCCTGGTCGTCGCCAATGTTGATGACAACCAGCATGGGTTTGAGGGTGAGCAGGCCATACCCGCGCAATGATTTTAGCTGCTCGTCGGTTAAGTCCATGCTGCGCAGCGGCCGTTCCGCCATCAGCGTCTCTTCCAACTGCTCAAACAGAGCCAGCTCGATTTGTGCCGCCTGTTTATCTTTGGCAATGCCGCGTTTCAAGCTTTCTTCCAGCTTTTCCCGACGGCGCTCCACAATCCCTAAATCTGTCAACAAAAATTCCGTGTCCAGTGCTTCCAAATCCCGGACTGGATCAACAGAGCCATCCATGTGGGGAACCAGGTCGCTTTCAAAAGCCCGCACCACATGGACAAAACCATCCAGACCAGCCAGATGGTTGAGTAATGCGCCGCTCATGCTGCCGCTTTCGTTTGCGCCTTTTTGCAGGCCGGCAATGTCTGTGTACGTTATTTTGGCGTAGGTGGTCTTTTTGGGGTTAAACATTTCCGACAACACATCTACGCGGGGGTCGTGTACATCGACAACGGCCGTTAACACATCAAACCGACCGCCCATACTTTGGCCGGTCGGCGCATCACCCTTTGTCAAAGCGTTAAAAATCGTCGTTTTTCCTGCACTTGGCAGACCAACAATCCCTAATTTCATGTAACCTTATCCTATTTCTCAAAAATTTTTTACTGCTCCAAAGTATAACGTGATACTCGAAGAATGGTTAATTGAAAACCCCCAATGGCCTTGCAAATCCGCTATAATGAAACCACAACCCCATCAACAGGAGGACACACGTGACTGACCAACACCCCGTAATTGGCTGGGAAAGCACATCACCTGTACCAGACGGCCATCAATTCAATGATTATTTGAATGTGCGAAACGGCCGTTTATTCTACGAAGACCTGGACCTGGCCAATCTGCTCACCGGCGACCCAGACGGCAGCGGCCCCCTGCGCACCCTGCCCAGCCCGCTGGAAATCATCTACCTGCCCCGCATCCGCGACCAAATTGCCAAAATGAACCAGATTTTCGCCGACGTTATTGCAGAGTTGGGCTACGAGGGAAAATTCCACTACGCCTACGCCTCCAAAGCCAACGCCGCCGAAGAAGTGATTCGCACCACTCTTGGGGCAGGCACACACCACGAAATGTCCTCCACCGTTGATGTGGACATTGCCCGCATCATGATACGTGCCGGTCTGCTTACACCAGACAGAATGATTATCTGCAACGGCTTCAAACCGGCGGGCAGCAGCTATGCCGCCAACATCATCCAATTAAAACAAGAACATGCCAATCTCATCCCCGTGGTAGAAGACATGGCCGAACTGCCTCCATTGCTCAACTCATCCCATCCGTTTGATGTGGGGTTACGCCTGAAAAGTTACGGCCACAACGAAACAGAAGCAGAAATGGCGGCCGTTAACTCGCGCTTTGGGCTGGACATTAACCAAATCTGGAAAGCCGCCGACTACATTGCCGCCGCCCCCAATTTGCGGTTAACACTGTTCCACGCCATGGTGGGCAGCCAAATTTTAGACCCGGAAGCATTTGTGAACTGGCTCCGGCCAGCCATTGAAATTTATGCACGCCTGCGCCAGCGCCATCCCCATTTGCACATTTTTGATTTTGGCGGCGGTATGCCTGTGGCCATGACGCTGGACTTTAACTTTGATTATCATGCGTTTGTGCGCCTGCTGCTGCAAACGCTGCAAGATGCCTGTCGTCGTTATAATGTGCCTGTGCCGGATGTGATGGGGGAATTCGGCCGTTACACCACGTCGGAACACGGCGCACACCTGTTCAAAATTATCACGGTCAAAGAAAACAACTCCAAACTGCCCTGGTATATCATCGATGGCTCAATTATGAGTTCCTTCCCGGATAGTTGGGCATTAGGAGAGCATTTTATTGTGCTGCCGCTTAACCATTTGGATAAACCTTTTCAGCAAGTCCAACTGGGCGGCATTACATGTGACAGCGATGATGTTTATCCACCTAAACCCAGTCACTCACCCCTTTATCTACCCGTCGAAGCGGATGAGCTGTATATTGGCTTTTTTAGTATTGGGGCTTACCAGGAAATGTTGGGCGGCGTGAAGGGGAGTAAACATTGTGTTTTGCCAGAAGCTTATGAATTGATTGTTGACCGGGACGGAAACGGCCGTTACCAATTCCAGGTACTTCAAGGACAAACACCCGCCAACGTCCTGGCCAACCTCGGCTACCGTCTGCCCTAACCAAACCCACGCAACCCAAAACAAACAAAAATCGTAAGTAACTGTACAAAAGCAATCACAGAAAAGCAGAGGAACAAAGAGAAAAAGATAACAAGGTATAACGCTGGACTTGCCACTTGCAGCCCACCCCCTTTAATCTTCAATCATCAATCTTTTACCTTTATACAGTTGGTGCGGTTTTCTTGCCGGGCTTTTTTGGCGACCTTTAATCTTCAATCATCAATCTTTTATCTTTATACAAGGAGTCACACATGAAGCTAGACCGTACACGTATCCTGTTCATCGTCATCGTTGGCATCGCCCTGCTTGCCGTTTGCGTCGGTGTTGGCATCAACCTGTACAACGAAAACTTTCGCGATACAGGCACAGACATCGCCACCAGCGAAACACCAACCGCCAACAACGGCAGCAATCAACCCACCGTGGATCTGGAGTCGCCAGAACCCATTTGGGGACCAAACTACAACCCGGAAGACGGCCTCCCCACCTACATTTGCGGCGCAGACGCATTTGGCAGCTACTTCACCTTGCAGCAAATGCAAATGTCCGGCAAAGATATTGAACACGGCTTCCATCTGGGCATTGTCCCCTTCTTCCTAAACGATGACCCACAATATGACGTTTCCGAAGAACAGCGAACAGCCCTGCTAGATGCCGGTAAATGGAACTGCCTCCTCACCACACTAGACTCCGTTGCCCTCTCCAGCCCGGGCGTCATCACCGCCATCGTGGATGAAAGCGCAGGCGCAGACCAACTGTGGGGACGCGACATCGAAACCATCAACGAACTGGAAGGCAAACGAATCGCTTTTGCCCGCGGCTCTGTAGGAGAATATTTCGTTTATTACGCCCTCTCCATTGCCCAACTTAGCCCACGCTCCCAGGTCACACTCGTTCCCCAAGACAGCGTCGCCGATGCCGTAGCCGCTTTCAACAATGGGCAGGCCGATGCCGTTTCTGGTTGGGAACCCGACATTTACGATGCTGAAGCCAGCGGCGGTGTCCCCTTGCTCAGTTCCGCCCAACTGCGTATTGTCATCGATGTCATCGTCACCTCTCGCCAATCCATCAACAACAATGCCGATTTGGTGCAAAATTTCCATGATGCCTGGTTTGACACCCTCAAGGCACAAGTTGAAGATTTCGATACGGCCGCTTCCCAAATTGCCGCCTGGGGAAACAACGACTGGACATTTGTCTACCCGGAAACAGCCTCCGACGACCTGAAAGCATGGCTGGAAAGCGTTGCCCAGGCCGACCTGGGAGACAACGCCTTTGTCATGCGCGACACACGCCCCATCATCAACCGGCTGGAAATTGCCCGCCGCGTTTGGGCTGCTTCAGATGTCACCGTACCCAATGACAACGTAGAAGATTTAATTAACCCCGGATTTGTGCTGCGGGCGGCTGAACAGGCCACGCTTTCCACAAGTGGCACACCGGTGAACGACACATTTTCCATTTCCGCCCAGCTAGATTTGAGCGACATCTCTTCTGAAGATTCCGCAACATTGGCTGTGCTGCCCTGCCGCACCTTTACCTTTTTGCCAGAATCCACAGAACTCACGCTTGAGTCTCGCCGCATTTTAGATAGCTGTGTTGTGCCGACACTGAGCCAGTCTGTCGGGCTGTTCTTGCGGGTGCGCGGTTCTTCTGCCTGGCCTGCCAATGACCCGCCATATACCGAAGCGGATATTTTGGAAGTAGCTGAAGGACGTGCCCAATCAGTTGTTGACTATCTGGTATCTCAAGGCATTGACCCGGCACGCTTTATTGTCGAAGCCACGCTGCCGCCGGAAGACCATCGCAACACGGATGACCCCAATATCCAGGCACAAGACCGTTTTGTGGAATTAACATTGGTGACATCTGGCCGGTAGTGATGATGGTCAATGATGAATCAATTAAAGAGTCAAGGTTTAGTCTGTGCAGTTCGTTTTTTCAATAAAGTCAAGGAATGAATATGAATAAGAAACGCTTTTTCAGCGTCTTAATGTGGTTGGTGTTTTTTGCCTTCACAACACTTGCCTGCAATTTAACGGAAATTGGCGGTGATGGTATCCCCAATAATGCGACGGTGGTGACGGTTTGGGCAAACAGCAGTTTGCAGCCCTGGCTGACGGAGGCCGCTGAGGCATTTAATGACAGCAAAACAGAAACGGCCGTTGGCAATCCCGTCTACATTCTCACCACCTACACCGAAGCCGGGCAAGCCATTAGCGACCTGAACGGCGGCGCATTTCCGCCCGACCTGTGGATTCCCGACGATATGGTGTGGGTAAACACCCTTGCCGACCAGGGCAACATGCAGTTTCAAGGCGATTGTGTCAGCACGGCCGAAAGCCCATTGGTCATTGGCATGTGGCGTGAAGCGGCCGAATCGCTGGGCTGGCCGGGGCTGCCTTTAGGCTGGCTGGACATTGGCAGTCTGGCAGCAGACCCCAATGCCTGGGCCTATTACAGCGGCGGGCTGTTTGGCGATACCCTGCGCCTGAGCCACACGCACCCGGGGCTTTCCGGCACGGGCGCCAGCACGCTGTTGGCCTTGGTACATGCCGCCGAATCTAAAACAGAACCGGTAACGGCCGTTGACATTCAAAAACCGATCGTCCAGGCCTCCGTTGGCGCATTTGAAAGCGCCGTTGCCTTCTTTGGCAACAGCACCCTCAACCTGGGCAAAACCATGGCCGAACGGGGCAGCACCTACCTGGGAGCGGCCGTTATGTACGAAAGCACCGTTGTTACCTACGGCGGCGGCCAAATCGTGCCCATCTACCCATTAGAAGGCACATTCGTCGCCACCCACCCCGCCTGCATCAACCAATCCACAGATGCAGAACTGGCAGAAGGAGCTGAACTGTTTCGCAGCTATTTACTCAGTGAAGCAGGGCAGCAGCTTGCCGTTGCCAATGGGCTGCGTCCGGTCAATTCGGCCGTTACACCAGCCGCCCCACTGGATGAACAACACGGGGTAGACCTCACCCAACCCGCCATTGTCTTCACCCCACCCAACGTCGATGCCCTTTATGCCATCCAGGAGCTGTGGCAAAGCGCTCGCAAAGATGTCAACCTGGTGATGCTGTTAGATACCTCTGGCAGTATGCGCGGCGACAAAGTAGACAACATGAAAGAAGCGGCCGTGCAGTTTGTGGAACAAATGGGAGACGACGACACCATTACCGTCATCACCTTCAGCACAGCCCCATCCATCCTTGTCCCCCCCACCCATGTTGGCGAAGCTCGCAGTAAAATCATCAATGCCATTCAGGGCATTAATGCCAGCGGCGACACAGCCCTGTTTGATGCCATCGCCCAGGGTGCGGCCGTTTTGAATGGCGCACAACGCACAGATGCCACCAATGTCATCGTGGTCTTGACTGATGGCGTGGATACCAGCAGTGTGCGTCCTTTTAACGACCAGCTTATTCAGGAAGCCACCCAAAACAACACAACCATCTTCACCATTGCCTATGGCGGTGATGCCGATGAAGATGTGCTGCAAAATCTGGCTTTTATGGCAAATGGCAACTATTACCTGGGCGATGCCGCCAGCATTGCCGCCATTTATGATGAAATGTCAGCCGCATTTGGAGGCAGCGTGGGGGTTGGTCGGTAGGGATTGGAGATTGGGAGATTGGGAGATTAGAGATTAGGAGATTGGAGATTGGGAGATTAGGAGATTAGGAGATTGGGCGT
>CAZRIB010000220.1:0-6901 GCA_964600035.1 uncultured Ardenticatenaceae bacterium
ATAAGGTCAAGTGTTGCGTTTCGACAAAAGATTGGTTCAATCTCCGAAGATTGAATCAGTCCTAAAATTGTTTGTGCTAGAACAATAATACATTTTGATGTGAAAAACTCAAATGTTCAGTTATCGGCAGTCAATTTATCAGCCCCATCTCTTGTTTGAGGGCCGCTATGATTTTTTGGTCTGTGATGGCAAATGCGTAATTGTCAATGTCGGCCAGTGTAACCCAGGCGTGGGCTTGTGCTTCTATGTTTTGAGGCGTGCCACTAAGGAGGTAGGCGTGAAAGGCGTGGAGCGTGATGCGAAAATGGGTGTAAGCATGTTTGATGGTTGTTTGCCAACGGCCGACTTCGATGTCTATGGCTAATTCTTCTTTGATTTCACGGATAAGGGCCTGGGGCAGTGTTTCGCCTGATTCTTGTTTGCCGCCGGGAAATTCCCATAAACCACCGAGCAAGCCGCTTAACGGCCGTTGCGCAATTAAAAACGGCGCATCAACCCCTTCCCCATCCTGCCAGATAATACCCGCTACCACATCGTAATGGGGTATTCGCTTGCGCGGTGGACGCACTGGTCTTTCCAGCAATGTACCGCGCTGACGTGCCAAACAGTCCGCAGCCAAGGGGCAAAGCAGGCACGCAGGCTTTGCCGGGACGCAAACCGTTTGCCCAAGCTCCATAAGTGCCTGGTTATAGTCGCCGGGTCTTTGAGCCGGAACCAGTGATTCAGCCAACTGCCACAGCTGCTTTTTGACTGCCGATTGGGTGACATCATCCTCAATATCTGCCAGACGGGAAAGGACGCGGATAACATTGCCATCCAGCACAGGAACAGGTTCATCATAGGCAATGGAGGCCACAGCCCCAGCCGTATAACGGCCGATTCCCTTGAGTGTCATCAAATCAACGGCCGTTTTCGGCAGCACCCCGCCCCATTTAGCCACCACAACCCGTGCCGCCTCATGCAAATTGCGCGCCCGGCTGTAATAGCCCAGTCCTTCCCACATCTTCAACACTTCATCCAAAGATGCCGCCGCCAAATCCGCCACCGTCGGAAAACGCGACATCCACCTTTCATAGTAGGGAATCACCGTCGCAACTTGCGTTTGCTGAAGCATGATTTCAGACACCCAAATGGCGTATGGATCTTTGGTCTGCCGCCAGGGCAAATCTGCGTGGTGTGTATCCCACCAGGCCAGCAGCAGCGGGGCAATGTTCTTGTTTTTCATGGTATGGATTATGTGCAAATGTATTGGATGACGGGATGCTGCGCCTGTTCAATTTCCCCCAGGTTGGCAGCCACCAGTTCGCCCCGTTGATAAAGGTATTCGACATGCGCGCCGGTTTCTTCTAACGCCAGCAGGACGTGGTAGCTTTCTACGCGCCCAAACAGTTCTTTGGAGATGTCGGCAATGGATTTTGGTTCGCGGCAAATAGCTAGAATTTTTGCCAGACGCTCCTGATGTGCCTGTTTGATGGCCTGGATACGGCCGTACAAATCCTGCCCATACCCCTCCCCAATTGGTTTCTCATGTCCGCCCAGCGCCAGCCGCACACCATCCAAAGCCGCAATTTTGTCCAGCGAAGCCAGGTAATGCCCCAGCCCCATGTTATTGGTAATGGTTTCGGGGGCCTGATGGGGTGTCGTTTTAGACAAAACGTGATCGGCCGTCAGCAGCACATCATCCACGCGCAAGCATACCTGCCCCGGACAATGTCCCGGTACATGAAAAACATCAATGCCACCCACTGTCGGCGTCCCTTCTTCCAATAAAAATTGGACTGGCATGGAACGGTAATAATTTTTACTAAACAGATAAACTTGCATCAGGTCACGGCGGCGTTTTTCGCTAACACCTGCGCTTTCCAAAAAGGTATTCAAGCTGCTGGAAGCCACAATGACCCGTTCCTCGTGGTTGGAAATAACGCGGCGGTCCAAAATGTGGATGCCAATGGGCGCATCCGTAAATTGGCGCACAAAGGGCAGCCCGCCAAAATGGTCAATGTGGCCGTGTGTTATCAGGATGGCGTCCATATCGGCCAATGTCATTGGCTCATACTGCTCGGCAACGGCCGTTACGCCAGCCAGCAGCTCCTCGTTTGTCGAATCCATCCCGGAACCCGTATCCACCAAAAACAGCTTGTCGCCATCACTAATTATGTAGATATTGTTGACCAGACCGGGAAACGAACGCACAGGAAACGCATAAATACGCCGTCCCTCGCTGGTTGTAAATTGCTGCACTGTTCCTTTAGCCATGTTTCCTCGTATAAAGATTGATGATGAAAGATTCATGCAAGGGCTTTATCGGGCTGCCTTTTTAAGGAACGAGAATGAAATAACCTACAAAACTGAGATTGGAGATTAGAGATTGGAGACTGGTGTAATCTCTAATCTCCAGTCTCTAATCTCCCGTAAGTTATTAAGTCTTCATTCCTAAGTAACCCGGCCACTATGGGCGGGTGTGTATTTTTCGTAAATACGTTCTTCAACGACCCGGCGCAAACGGTTTACGGCCGTCCACACATCCACAAAGCGCGTGTACAAAGGGGCAATGCCCAGGCGAATATTATCAGGCGCACGAAAATCAGGCAGCACGTTCATTTCCTCAATAAGTGCCAGGTCAATTCGCAGCCCATCCACATGCCCCAAAGATATATGCGACCCGCGCCGTTCTGCCGCCAGGGGCGAGTTTAATTGAAAGCCCAACGGCTTTAGCAGCGACTGCCACAACTCGATGAGATAGGTTGTTTGGGCAGTAGATTTGGCGCGGACAGCGGGCATGCCGGCTTCCAGCAGCAAATCTACGCCCGGCTCTACGGCCGTTAACGATAAAATCGGCGGCGTTCCTGTTAAAAAGCGGCGCAGTCCCGGCGCAGGTTCATAATCCAGCCCAAAGTCAAACATGCGTGCCTGCCCCATCCAGCCAGACAACGGATTTTGCAGCCGCTTTTGCCAATCTTCCCGCACATACAAAAAAGCAGGTGCGCCCGGGCCGCCATTGAGATATTTGTATGTGCAGCCGACTGCCAAATCTGCCCCCGCGCCGTTCAAATCCAACTCAACACTGCCTACTGAATGGCTGATGTCCCACAATGTCAGTGCGCCTGCCTGCTGTGCCCAACGGGAAACGGCCGTCATGTCATACACATAGCCACTCTTAAACGTCGTATGCGAAAGCGTCACCAGCGCCGTGTCCTCATCAATCGCCTGCCGCAGCCCATCCACTGCCCCGTGTATCCCATCCGGCGACGGCACAACCTCAACCGAAATCGGCCGGGAAAGCAGCCTGCCAATGCCTTGCAAAATATACAAATCCGAAGGGAAATTCAGGTCATCGGTAACAATTTTGTGCCGGTCAGGCTGTGCTTGCAGCGCCGCCACAGCCAACTTAAACAGATTCACAGACGTGGCATCCGCCACCAGCACTTCGTGGGGGTTAGCCCCCACCAGCCGGGCAATTTTGCCTCCTACCCGTTCGGCGGCATCCATCCAGCCATCATTCCAGCCGCGAATGAGCCGCTTGCCCCACTCCTCATCAATCAAGTGGTGCAGGCGTTGGCGTGTGGCAATGGGCAGCCGCCCCAACGAATTGCCATCCAAATAAATCAGGTCTGGGTCATCAATGACAAACCGTTCCCGAAAATGGGCAAGGTCATCTTGTTTGTCGAGCTGCTGTGCAAAAGTGCGTGTTGTATTCATAGGCATTGAACCACTGCATCTTCAATCCCACATTTTAGATTGGTTCAATCTGGTAGATTGAACCAATCTTGCCAGGCATTAGCTAACCCTCAATTGTGCGCAGTACCGCCCGCACCGGACTGCCATCGCCGCCGCCAATTTTCAATGGCATGGCTGACAGTTCATACAAACCATCGGGAGCGGCCGAAAGGTCTAGCCCTTCCAGAATAAGGATGCCGTTGCGGTGCAAGGCATGGTGGCCGGGCAGGTCTTTGCTGTCCAAAGCGTCCATGGAGGGGGCATCTGTGCCGTAGAGGATGATGCCATGCTGCCCCAACCAGTCGGCCAGTGCCGGGCTGGGATGGGGAATGGCATCCGGGAAGGTGTCGTGGGGGACGCTTTGCAGGGGGGTGCGCACCAGGATGCGCGGGGCGAGCGCCGGGTTGATATGGCTGAAATCTTCTGGTGTAAGGGGGCCGGCGGCTTTGGTAACGGTAACAACTTGTGCTTTGCCCCAATACGGCCGTAAATCCACCTCATCCATACGCAAGCCATCATCTACAAAATGATATGGCGCATCCACATGCGTGCCAAAATGAGAGCTGACCGAAATTGTCGATAAATTTACGGCATCACCATTGGCCAGCGTTAAAATAACATCTCGGCGAAACGGCGAATCGCCTGGCCAGGGGGCTAAAGATGCGGTCAGCCGCCGTGATATGTCGATTATTTTTGTCATGATTCATCCTTTTAATGGTTTTGGAAATTAGAAAGTAGAGAGTCAGTAGATCCAAATTTTCACCACCAATTTTACGAATGACA
This sequence comes from uncultured Ardenticatenaceae bacterium, assembly GCA_964600035.1. GTDB lineage: Bacteria > Chloroflexota > Anaerolineae > Promineifilales > Promineifilaceae > CAZRIB01. Next base: position 4,501 of record CAZRIB010000220.1, read on the forward strand.
CAAAAACAGATCCTTAATTCGTGAAATTTGTGTCATTCGTGGCAGATTCTGTTCTACTGAGATTGGAGATTTGCTATATCATCGCCTTCTCTCCTTATCCGCCTAAAGAGGGTAACAATCATCACCCGAAATGAAAAGGAAAAGCATTTATGAAAAAAGCCCGGCCCCTCTTTTTTGTTACCTTAACGGGACTCATCATTGCGTTAAGTATGGTATTTACCACCAGTGCCCAAAGCGGCACAACAATTTTTCTTCCATTTATTACCCGCCCCATTGAACCAAATTATGAACTGCGTGGTATCTGGCTGACTCGCTATGACTGGACATCGCTGTTTAGCCCGGAATCGCCTGCGGATATTGATGCCATGGTGCAAAACATTGCCGATGCGGGTTTCAATGCCATCTTTTTTCAGGTGCGCAGCGAGGCAGATGCGTACTATAACTCGTCGCTGGAACCGTGGTCGCGGCGGCTGGCAGGTACGCTGGGGGTCAATCCGGGGTGGGACCCGTTAGCCCGAATGATTGAGCAGGCACATGCTCGTAACATTCAGGTTCATGCTTATGTCAATGTGTACACATTATGGAGTGACTTGAATGTGAATGGGGTGAATTGTGATGATTTGCCGCTGGAAACGGCCGTCCCCCAACCACTCTTTTACCAAATGCAAAACCAGCACGGCACAACATCGTCGCTGCCCGGGTTGATTAAATTAAATGGCGCACAATGGGATACAAACAATCAAATTGTCTGTGCGGATGGTTATGTTTGGGCAACGCCGGCTTCTTCCTTTTTTAATGACCACATGGTGGCTGTGGCAAAGGAGATTATTACCAACTACGATGTGGACGGGCTGCATCTGGATCGCATTCGGTATGGGGCAGATGGCGCGAATGCCTCTTGTGATCCGGTGAGTACGGCCGTTTCCGGGGTTACCTGCTTCGACGATGCCAACCCACCCGCCGGTTACGCCTCCTATGGCGACTGGCAGCGAGACCAGATAAACAAACTGCTTGCCCGCATTTACAACGAGGCCGTTTTACCTGCTTCGCGGCCAGTTATGTTGTCGGCAGCAGTGTGGCCCATTCATGAGCTGGACCCGTCGTGGACAAATTTCAGCGGCTCACCTCAGCAGGGCAATATCCATTACTACCAGGATTCCAAAGCGTGGCTGACCAATGGCATTATTGATGGCATCGCCCCCATGATTTACCCCTCATCATATGGTACTTGTGACAGCAGTGGCCATTATGTGCATGGTGAGAAGGATGATTATTGGACGCGGGATAGATGGCAAACGCTGGTAACGGATTATGTGGCAAATAGTAACGGCCGTTTCATTACGCCGGGCATTGGCGGCAATTACTGTGACTTTGCTGAAATTGAAGCCCGCATCAACATGGCGCGTACCATCGGCGCGGCCGGGCATATTATTTTCTCTTACCGCCACCTGAACAATCACGCTTACTTTGACGACTTGAAGAATGGCCCATATGCAGAAACGGCCGTGCCCCCTGTCATGAACTGGCGGCCGTAGAGAGGAGGTTGGAGATTAGGGATTGGAGATTGGAGGATTTTTGGGGAGGACAGCTCAGACTGCCACTTTGTTGGCTTGTTCTTGGGGAACGGGAGGCAAGGTAAAGTAGAAGAGCGTGCCCTTTCCTTCATGGCTTTCTACCCCCACGTTACCATTCAGGCGGGTCACAATTTTCTTGACAATGGACAAACCCAGGCCATGACCTGCAATACGGCCGTCTCCAAGCCGGGAAAATTCCTTAAACAAGCGGTGCTGTTCTGACTGGGGAATACCCGGCCCATTGTCTTTTACCCAAAAACGTACCATGCCATCAGCCTGCACATCTGTCCCCAGCACCAACAATGGACGTTTGCCACCATATTTCAAACCGTTGCTAATGTAATTTGCCCAAACTTCTTCCACCCATACAGCTTGCCCAACGGCCTCAGGCCAACTTTCCGGCAGTATAATTTCGGCCATTTTTGTTTCAATTAATTGGCTGTTCCGAAGCAAGGCCTGTTCAACAATCTTCCCCATGGACAGGGGTTCTAGTTTAATATCTTTCTGCTCCACATAAGCCAGCATCAGCAAATTGTCAATAATTTCAGCCATTTTTTGGGATGTTGTTTCGATTTTGTGCAGCATTTCGGAATGGGTTGGATTTTTGGATAATGCCTTGTCACTGTACAGCATCTCGCTGTATCCCAAAATAACACCCAGGGGGCTTTTCAAATCATGGGCAACAATGCGCGTGAATGCTTCCAGCTCTTTGTTTTTGCGTTTAAGTGCGGCTTCTAGCTGTTTGGTGTGGGTAATATCTCTAACCATGAAAAGCCGCCCGGAGAAACGGCCGTTATCGGCAAAAAGCGGCGACACATGAATATCCA
>CAZRIB010000221.1:0-6889 GCA_964600035.1 uncultured Ardenticatenaceae bacterium
TGTAGACCTTTCTATCATCATTGTTAATTACAACACCCGCCAGCTTTTGGATGACTGCCTGGCCTCGATTGATGCGGCGGAGATGCCGCCGGGGGGGCTGGAAGTCATTGTGGTGGATAATGCGTCCCGTGATGGCAGCCAGCAGATGGTGCGAGAGAAATATCCGCATGTGGTGCTGGTGGAAAATGAGGAAAATTTGGGCTTTGCGGCGGCGAATAACCGGGGGGTGGCTGTGGCAAACGGCCGTTACGTCCTTTTCCTCAATTCTGACACACGTATAGACCCGGATGCGCTGGCAAAGCCATTGGCCTATATGGAAGCCCATGCGGATGTGGGGGCGCTGACTGTCAAGCTCATTTACCCCAACGGCCAGCGTGACCCGGATAATCACCGCGGTTTTCCCACGCCCTGGAATGCATTTTGTCATTTTTCTGGCCTGAACAGGCTTTTTCCCAACACACCCCGGTTTAATGGCTATTTTCAAAGCTACGCCAATTTTGATGAAACGCATCCGGTGGATGTGATTGCCGGTTCATATATGCTTATGCCAATGACTTTGTGCCGGGAATTGGCCGGTTGGGATGAGACGTACTTTTTTTACGGGGAAGATATTGATTTTTGCTACCGTATTCGCCAGGCAGGCTACAAAATTGTTTATTTTCCCCATGCGCGGGTGCTTCATTACAAGGGAGCCAGCTCTGGGCTGCGGAAGGAGTCGGCGGATATTGCCCGCCCGCCGAAGGAGACGCGGGTGAAGGTGGCGCGGGAGTCTGTGCGGGCGATGAAGGTGTTTTATCGCAAGTTTTACCGTGACCAATATCCCTGGCTGGTTACGGCCGTTGTGTTGGCCGGTATTCAGGTGCGGGGCTGGTTCCGCATTGTCAAACACCAATTGACGTAATGATTAATCGATTCAAGATTGATATATGTAGGGGAACAAAAGTGTCTGATATGGACAAAAATAGACTTTTCTTACAGCGTTTCGCTCGCTTGTTTTTTGCCGTGGTTATGCCATTGCTGACATTGGGTTTGTTTTGGCAGCTTTTGCCGGGCAGGCAGGCGGCGGCGGACACGGCCGTTACCTATCCCACCACCTACCCAGACCAATTCGGGTACGGCTTCAACGTTGCCAATTGGGACATTGGTAAGCTGCAAAGCATGGGCTTCAACTGGATTAAAGTGTTTAACGCCCCTGGCTATCGTTTGCCGGTTAACGTTTTACTGCGTGTAGATGCCAACAGCAGCCATTTGAGCAACCTTTCAGCCTTTGCCAACGACATGACCAATTTGGCCACAACAGGGTATATTGACGCCTACGAAATTGGCAACGAACCCAATCTGGATGCCAGTTATGGCTGGACAACAGCCCCGGTTGCCGCCGACTATGCCACCCTGCTTTGCACAGCCTATAACAGCATCAAAGCCGTTGACCCCAATGCCATTGTAATTTCGGCCGGGTTAGCGCCTACCGGACGGGTTAGCGGAAACTGGAATGGACATGCCGGGCATAACGGGTTGTATCAGGACGACCGGGAGTTTTTGAAGGAGTTTCTGGCGGCTGGCGGCGGTAATTGTCTGGATGCAGTGGGCTATCACAACTATGGTTTTAGTGCCGATTATGACACGCCGCCAGATACCAATGGCGGCACTGGCCCTACCAATTGCAGCAATGGTTTTTGTTTTCGCGGCGTGGAAGTGATTCACGACATCATGCTGAGTTATGGTCTGGTGGACAAACAGGTGTGGACGACGGAATTTGGCTGGATTGTGGAGCCGCCTTCACACTGTTTGCAAGATGCGTCGTGGTCTGGCAGGCTGTGGCAAATTGTGTCGGAGCAAAAGCAGGCAGACAATCTTGTGGGGGCATTTCAATATGCCCGCGCCAATTATCCCTGGATGGGGGGGATGGTTGTGTTTAATTTGAATTTTAATCTGGCTGGTTATGCTGAATGTGAGCAGATGCGGTTTTATGGTGTGCAGGGGCGGCCTGCTGATGCGGCTTTGACGGCGATGCCGAAAGATTATTCGGTGACGCTGCCGCGCCGGTTGTCTGTGTCGCCGCTGACCTGGACGAGGTTGGTGACGCCGGGTGATTTGCCTGTGTCTGCGGCTTTGCCAATTTCGTTGAAGAATGTGGGGGATGTGGCGCTTGATTGGGGTGTTACGGCCGTTTCTGGCACAAACTTGACGGTAACGGTAGATGGGGCCAATACAGCAGGGACGTTGGGCGTGGCAGGGGAAACGGCCGTGCCCGTCACCATCACCAGCGCCACTGCCGGTACAGGCCCATACTCAGCCACCGTCACCATCACCGCCACCCACCCAACAACCGGTGCACCGGTAGACATTCCTTTTCAGGTGTTGGTTGTGGATACCATTTACCAAACATTTTTACCTGCCATCTTTCACAATTAGTAAACGTAAGCCGTTGTCCGTATGCCGTATTCCGTTGTCCGTATTCCGATCACGGCTCACGGCTTACGGCTCACGGCTTACGGCTCACGGCTTACGGCTTACGGCTCACGGCTCACGGCCCACCGGTATCAGAAGGGGTTGACCATTGGTGGATTGACTGGCAAACTATATTGACGTAAAGTCATTCTATCTTGTTGGTTGAGGCTGCAAAGGAGTTTTTCATGACAAAATCAGCAGAAGTGGAATTGAAACAGTTGAAATCGGCCGTAAATTATCTCATCGGTTTGCTGGAGGAAGGCACATTAGTTGATCAATATGATCCAGATACCAGAGATGCGTTGGCGGTGGTGTTGGAACAACTGCTAGAGAAAGTAGAAGGTCTGCCAGAAGATGTGCCGCAGCATTTGGTGCAGGCCGCTGCCGTTCGGGCCATTATTGCCGCGAATGATTTGCGCAGTGATGCTGAACATCAGGAATTGGTTGAGTCGCTGAACCGGCACATGCGTGAAGCAGAGGCCTCAGCCAGTATTCAAGGACATGTTTTAGGGCCATGGGAGCAAGTTTCCGGTTCTGAAATGGAATATCAGGCAACGTGCCAAAATTGTGGCGGCTTTGTGTATGTCAGCCACTCCAGTACCTATGATTTATTATTGGATTCTTGTTCACGCGTACACATGACAAACCAGTGATTGAAACGAAAACGACTTGGGAAGACAGTGGTTACGATTGTGACCATTGTGGTGGTCAAATTTATAAACGGACAGATATAGAGACCGGCCAGCCGCCGGTGGTATGTTACCAATGCCGCAAATGCGGCTGTCAATGGACGCTGCCGGGTGATGTGCTGCGTGTGGGTAATTTGCCGACTTGCGTGGGGGCGCAGCGCCGTCGCCAAAAAGAGCAGGATAGACCGGATTGGCAGGCAGTTTGGTCACGGCGGCTGGTTATTGGGTTGTTGGTGCTGGGGCTGTTTGTGATGGTGCGTTATGGGGGGCTGTTGGCGGTGCGCTTTTTGCTGCCGTTTATTTTTGGGGGATTTGTTGTCTGGTCTATTGTTCGTTGGGTTCAGCAGCAGCGCGATTAAGGGGTCTGTTCCGGGGGCGTTTCGGAAAACGGCCGTAATTCAATAGGCCCAAACATCACTGGTTGTACGGCCGTTAACTCATGCCGCTTCATCAATTCCAGCATGGCCAGCAGCGTCACCGAAATTTCAACCCTATCCACTTTGTGTGACAAAATTTCATGAAACATAAACGGCCGTTTATATTGCAGCCGCCGCCGTAACCGGTCAATTTGCCCCTCAATCGTAATACGTCGCGGTTGGATAATGGCGACACTGTCCTCCAGGTCTTCCTGCCGCGCCATTGCAGCCTGAAAGGCTTGTGCCAGTGTATGAATCGTAATTCCCGTTAAATCGAGCCGTCCTTCCAGCTTGGGTGGTGGGGCTACCCGCAAATACGTGCGCAAGCCAGCCTCTTCTCTTTTCTTAAGCCGGTTCGCTGCCTGCTTAAACTGTTTATACAGCTTTAATTGGCGAATGAGCGCTTCGGCCGGGTCTTCCTCTTCTTCATCATCAGACAGGGTGGGGGTTTGCGGCAAAAGTGCCCGACTTTTGATGACCATCAGGCGTGCTGCAATGACCAAAAAGTCAATCAGGTTTTCGATGCGATCTTTTTTGAGCTGTTCTATTTGCTGCAAATATTGTTCTGTGACTTGGGCAAGAGAAATGGCCGTAATATCCAGCTCGTTCCTGTCAATGAGGTGGAGGAGCAGGTCTAATGGCCCGTTAAAGGCAGGTAGTTCGATGCGGTAAGCAGTTACGGCCGTCATAGGCGACCATTGTAACGGAGGGTGAGGGGCTAAGACAAGTATTGAAACGCCAGATAGAGCAGCATGGACAGGAACAAGACGAGGAGCCCAATTGCGCCGAATATAAGCAGCACCCGGTCATCTTTTTGCCGCTGGGCTTTCAATTCTCGCAGCTTTTTTTGCCGCTCTTCTTCGATGGCCATTAATTCCGCCATCCGTTTTTCGGCTGCTTCTGCTTCTTTTTTCTTCAGTTCGCGGGCAAGGGCCATTTGTTGGTTCAGGCGTTCGGCCGTTTCCATTTTGGTTTTGACGTGGATGAGTTCCAAAATGTCCAAAGGCTCGCCGCATTGAATGCAAAATTCATTGCCCGACCAGTTGCTGGTGTAGCATTTTTGGCAAACTCTGGATAAAGCCGTGCCGCATTCTCCACAAAAAGCCTCTTCTTCTGCGTGGTAAGTGCTGCATGTAGGGCAAATGTGACCCTTCAGCAAGAACTGGCTGTTGCAGGCATCACAGGTGATATGTTTGCTGCCTTCGCGGATGTCTATTGGGTTCAGGCAGTTGGGGCAGGCGATTTCTTCCAGAATTTCGTTTGACATATTTTTGCGTGTAATGATTGATGATTAATGAATTAAATGATTAAGGTTAGACAGGGAGCGCCGCCTTCCCAGGCGGCACACGGCCAGCAAGGATGCTGGCGATCCTTTCACAGAGATGGATTAATCATAGATCATCCAACATGATTCACCAATGTTACCGGGGCTGCATGATGCAGTATACAAAACCATTCATTTGTACCAGGTGAACCGTCTGGTAATTTTGCCCAATCGCATCCAGAACGGGTGGCGGGTAGAACTGGGCGCGGAGGACAACGGTGTCGAACTGTTTGTTGTTGATCATGCCTACCATTTCGGTCAGGTCTACCTGGTTGTTGTTGTAAAGGTTGAGCAGTTGGGTGGGGTTGGTAATGATGTCGCGGCCAAGGTAGAAGTTGAAACCGGCATCTTCGGCAAATGCGGCCGTTTCCCCTTGTGCTATCCAGTTGGCAATTTCAATACCGGCGGCTGTGTCTGCTTTGGAAGGCGGCCGCCCTAACAGGGAAACCCCTGCGCTGTCTACGTAGGGGATGGGTTCCGGGTCTCGTGGGGCAGAACAGGATGTTTGCGGCCGTATCATGACGTGGTCTGGGTAGCCGAGTGCCTGGGCAATGGTGGCAAACAGGGGGATGTCTGTGGGGGCGTGGAAAACACGCACGGCCTGCACCAGCAGCAGTGTGGGGACAAGGATGGCAAGGGTTGGTTTTGCCCAGGGGAGGGTGTTGTTGTTGATTTTTGCCCCACTGTGTGCCCAATTCCACACTCTGCCAAAGGCCAGCCCGGTAAGGATGCAGGCGGCGGCGATGGCTGTGGCAAAGTAGGATTCGCCTGCGCCCCATTTTCCGGCTGTGACGCTGTTGGCGGTGGCGATGACGAACCAGATGGTGTAGGCGGAGAGGCGTTCAAAATAGAGTTGGTAGATGGCGTAGAGTACGGCCGTTACGATGAGGACTGTATGTAAGTGAAACCACTGTTTGAACAGCCCTTCCATTTGGCCAGGCACAAAGGGGTTGATGTTGGCTGTGACGGTGTTGAGGAACCAGTAGCCATCGGTGGCTGCATTGATGCCCCAAAAGATGAGACCGGTAACGGCCGTAAACGGCACAGCCCACAAAACAGCCCGTTTGGGCTGGCGCAAAAAGAGGAAGATGAAAACGGCCGCAACAGTGGCATAAGCCAACTGTTTGGTGTAACCGGCGGCCAAAAGCAGCAGCATCACCCAAAGCAGCCGCTTGTTGTCCCGCTTGCCGGTGGCTTCTTCCTGGTCAATGACAACGGTGAGAAGCACAACGGCTACTGTTTCAAACATGACCATGAACATGTGCTGACGGAACAGCGCACCTACATGGTAAACGTAGTTGGATGCCAGAAATGCCAGCCCGCTGATGGCGCTGATCCATTTGATGCGGGTTTCTCTGTGTACGCCATAGCCAATGGCAACGGCCGTTACCAATGTGCCCAAAAACGAAATTAGCCGGCCTGTCCAATACTTTGGCCCAAACAGCCAGACCAACGGCACAATAATGACATGGAACAAGGGCGGGTAATTGGATGAGTAAAAGGGGTAGATGTCGTTGTTGCGGTAAGGCCACTGCCCCCGGCTGAACAAGACGGTGTCCATCAGCTCAAATCCTTCGCCCTGGTCATAATCGAAAGGGAACTGGAAGAGGCGAACAGCGTAGATGATGTAGATAATCAAGTAGAGTATGAAGGCCAACAGGGCTGTGATGATGAGAATGCGGGATAGTGTGGAAACGGCCGTTTGCCAACGCGAATTGTTTTTTGTCATCGTCATGCCGGTCTGTCTCCTAACGGAATAAGCGTCAGGCCTACCAAAATGGATACACCAGCCACCAACATCGCCTTTTGCTGTGCTGGCCCAATACCCTGAAACTGACCTGCACCCAGCCAATCCAGCACAAACATGCCCGCAATCGCGCCTATGCCCAACAACACAAACCCGATGCCCAAAAGTCGTTTTGTTATCACAAAATCAAAATTCCACATAAGCAATTCAATATATACCGTAAGCGTTCAGTTACACAGAGATTCACAGAGAAATCACGGAG
>CAZRIB010000222.1:0-1109 GCA_964600035.1 uncultured Ardenticatenaceae bacterium
TTAATCATCAATCATCAATCATTAATCACTTCCTTGAGGAGTCGTCGCTTGAAAGCACAAAATCAATCTATTTTGCCAACGTGGTTGTCGCTGGCTTTATCCATTGCATTTGTTCTGTCGGGGGTGTCTGTATTAATTTTTGCCTATTTAACGGCACAGGTCGTCTGGAATCGGCCGTTAAACCCGGTAGAACAGGCCGCCATCGAAGTGGCCGACATTAGCCTGTCATTAGACCAGGACGAGCCGCCATCGGCACTGGTGGCTCCCGGTCAGCCCACACCTACCTTGGCCCCCACCAGTGAACCCTGGCAAGGCGAAGGCCGTGTCAACATCCTGCTCATGGGCATTGACCGCCGTCCAGGTGAGCCGTTTATTTCCCGTACAGACTCTATGATGATTGTTTCCATCGATCCGGAAAGTAATTCCGCTTCCATATTGTCTGTTCCACGGGATTTGTACGTGGTCATTCCCGGACGCGGCCGTGACCGGATAAATACCGCCTTTGTGTATGGGTCTGGTGGCGGCAATCCGGCGGCCGGGGCGGCACTGGCAATGCAAACAGTGGAGTACAACCTGGGCGTGCCAATACACCATTACATTCTGGTGGATTTTAGCGCAGTGATTAATGGCATCAATTTGTTAGGCGGCATTCAGGTTTATGTGCCGCAAGATTTGTATGATCCCACTTACCCGGACATGAATTATGGCTATGATCCGCTGTTTATTCCGGCAGGATGGAACACGCTGGATGGCGAAATGGCTTTGAAATATGCCCGCACCCGGCACGTGGACAATGATTTTGGCCGGGCACAGCGGCAGCAGCAGGTTATTTTGGCTGCGCGTGACAAGGCCTTGTCATTGGGAATTACCCAGCTATTGCTGCGTGCCCCGGATTTGTACCAGCAGGTGGAACAAGGGATTCGTACAGATTTAAGTTTGGAGCAGCTTGTGCGTTTGGCGACGACGGCCAGTGAGATTCCTAATGAAAACATTCGGCAGGCGGTGTTGGACCAGAATTACGTCACAAATTACACAACGGAGCAGGGAGCGGCCGTTTTGATTTTGCAAAATGATGTGGCCGCGCCGTTGATTCAGGAGTTGTTTTATAG
>CAZRIB010000222.1:1209-6873 GCA_964600035.1 uncultured Ardenticatenaceae bacterium
TCATTATTTTCCCGGAGGAGGAGATGGATAGAGAGACGTTTCGGGCGCGGGTGACAAAACGGCCGTATTTGTTGGACGGCGCAATGGGCACAATGCTGCACAGCAAAGGGGCTTCCCTGGAGACCGCTTTTGATGCCCTCAACAGCACCCAGCCCGCGCTTGTTGCAGAAATACACCGGGCTTACATTGAGGCCGGTGCAGATATAATTGAAACCAACACCTTTGGCGCAAACCGGTACAAATTGGGCGAACATCACCTGCAAGGACAGGTGAAGGCGTTTAACGAAGCGGCCGTTACCGTTGCCCGCAAAGTTATCGAAAGCTCGTTTAAGGATATTTTGCTGGCGGGTTCCATTGGCCCGTTGGGGGTGCGGCTGGCTCCGTTGGGGCGGGTGACCAAGGCAGAAGCGCAGGACGCATTTGCAGAACAGATTGATGCCCTGGTGCATGCACCGGCTGGCGGGGTGGATTTGTTGATCATTGAGACAATGTCTGACCCGTATGAAGTGGAAACGGCCGTTGCCGCAGCCCGCGCCATTGCGCCAGACATCCCCATCATTGCCCAGTTCACCTTCTCACGCGATGACAAAACGTACCTGGGGCACACGGCCGACGTAGTTGCTGAAAAATTAGCTCATTTAGATGTTGACGTTATTGGCGTGAACTGTTCCGGTGGCCCGGCACAAGTGCTGAGACTCATCTCCATCTTCAAAAAAATTGCCCCGGACAAATTGATTTCTGCTGCACCTAATGCCGGTTGGCCGGAACACCGGGAAGGCAGCCGTGTGTTTTATCCGGCCACGCCAGACTATTTTGGCGATTATGCCCGGGCTTTTGTGGAAGCCGGGGTTTGTGTGGTGGGGGGGTGCTGTGGCACAACGGGCGAACATATTGCCGCCATGCGCCGCGCCCTGGATACACCCGGCGAGAATGTGATTCATCTGCCGAAAGTGGAGATTGTTCGCGCAGAGGCTGGCCAGAAAACGGCCGTTGTTGACCCGCCCACCCAACTTCGCCAATTTTTGGAGCAGGGCGTTTTTGTGGCAACCGTGGAAATGAGCCCGCCAAAGGGGGTTGCCCCAAACCGCCTGCTGGAAGGCGCGCGTATGCTGCAAGCCGCCGGGGCAAACATGCTCAACATTGCCGACACGCCTTTGGCGCGTATGCGCATGAGCGCCTGGGCTGCCGCCCATCTGGTGCAGCAAGAAGTGGGCATCGAAACGGTACTCCATTTTCCAACCAGAGGCCGCAATTTGCTGCGCGTGCAGGGGGATTTGCTGGCCGCGTATGCCCTGAACATTCGCAATTTGTTTGTGACGATGGGCGACCCGACCCGCATTGGTGATTATCCCGATGCGATGGACAGCTACGATATTGTGCCCACTGGCTTGATTCAGTTGATTAAGCAGCAGTTGAATGCCGGGGTGGACAAGGCCGGGCAGTCTATTGGGCAGGCGACGCGCTTTGTGGTGGGGTGTGCCTTGAGTTTGACACCAGCCGACCCGGAGCGTGAGATGAAGCTGCTGCGAAAAAAGATTCGCAATGGGGCGGATTTTGCGCTGACGCAGCCCATTTTTGACCCGGAGGCGGCGAGGGCTTTTGTGGAACGGTATGAGGCGATGTTTGGTGAGCCGATGATTCCGATTATTGCCGGGGTGAAGCCGTTGTATAACGGCCGTAACGCGGCCTTTTTGCACAACGAAGTACCGGGCATTGTCATTCCGGAGCCGCTGCGGGTGCGAATGGAACAGGCCAAAGATCCACAACAGGAAGGGGTGTTGATTGCGCAGGAGATTGTGCAGGCAATACGGCCGTTTGTGCAGGGTGTCTATTTAATGCCCGCTTTTGGCCGGTACGATTTGGTGGCGGATGTGTTGGATGTGTTGGGGGGGAGGGATTGAGAGATTGGGAGATTAAGAGATTGGGAGATTAAGAGATTGGGAGATTGAGAGATTGGAGATTGGAGATTGGGAGATTGGAGATTGAGAGATTGGAGATGGATAGTTTCCCAATAACCAATAACCCAATAACCAATAGCCCAATAACCAATAACCTTTTTCTACGCCACCCATCCCCATACAAAAAACTGCCCGCTAAACCAGAGGTAAAGCACGACAGATGGGTAGAGAATGAGCCGGTTGAGAAACGGCCGTTCTCCAGCCTCTGCCAGCAGCCAAAATGAGGGAATAAAGGCCAGGGCATAGCGGGAAAATGAGTAAAGCGGCTTCAGCTCTGATGTGGGCAGCAAGATGAACAGCAGCAGCATGGCATTGTACAGTCCCCAATATGCGCCAAACCGCCGCCAAACCTGCACAGTGGTGACACCCAGAAAGACAACTACCAACAAGTCGAAGATGAGGGTAAATTCGCCGGCGCGGGCTGTGCCGCCAAAGAAGATGGTTTGTACGGCCGTTACCAAATCTGCGCCGGGAATACCCGTTGTTTGATACCAGTAATCGGCATAAATTTGCCCCAATGGCCGCAGTCCCAACGCCCAGCGCAGTGCCAAAAACAGGGCAGAGCCGAGGGCGGGCAGCAGGATGGGGAAAAGGTCGGTTGTGCGGGATTGGTTATTGGTTGTTGGGAATTGAGGCAGGAAGGGCAGCCATTTTCTGATTTTTGCGCCTTGTTCGCTGGTGATGAAGGCGTAGGCCAGCGGCACAACGAGCACCCAGCCGGTGAGGCGGGTGAGTGAGGCCAGTAAGCCGAGGATGCCTGCCCACCAGAAACGGCCGTTTTTCCCCAACCACAGCGAAGCCAGTGCCAGCAAGATGAACAGCGATTCTGAATAACCGGCAAACAGGAAAAAACCGGTCGGAAACATGGCAAAGTAAACCACTGCTCGCAGTGCCCGGCTGTTTCCCAAAAGCTGGCCGGAGATGTGTGCCAGCAACATAAACAACCCCAACGCGGCCAAATTGGAAAGCAGCAGGGCGGCGGCCAGGTCGGCGGTGGGTGTGCCCCCCAACAGGGTTCCCAATGCGCGAATAAGCAGCGGGTACAGCGGCGGGAAAACGGAGTCTGATTCGTCGGTGTAGCCTTGTTGGGCAATGCGCAGGTAGTGGTTGGTATCGAAGCGCTGCCAGGGGCCTAGCAGTGTGCCGGTGATGCCTTCTGTGAGGATGGGTTGGCCGAGATACGGCCGTAATGTTTCATTTGCTTCCCGGGGCGGGGGCAGCACAGTGATGATGGCCGCTGCCCACAATGTTAGCAGCAGCCGCAGTGCCAAAAACAAAACCAATCCTTGTTTGACAGCCGGGTTTTGAAACCATTTGCGCATAAAGTTGACTGTAACTGTAAATGGCGAAGTTGTCGATGGGTTTATGGTTTGTGGCGGGCTTGTGTTTTTTGGCGAAGAATGGCGTGGGTAACGGCCGTGTCTTTGGGCATAAAGGTGCCTGCCATCTCTGTAAAACATTGGCCATGCTGCGCCAGTCCTTCTTCCCCATACTGCTGATAATAATCAAACCAGTTGTGGCGAGTGTCTGGCAGGAGGGGCACATAAGTGTGGGGAATGCCAAGCTCGTCTAACAAAACGTGCAGGGCTTCATTGCGCCTTTGCTGGCCGGTGTCCTGTGCGCCCACGACAAGCGCAATTTGCAATTGGTAGGCCAGAATTTTGTCACGGTTATTGGCCGCTAAAGACATGACATTGTTTTCCGGGGGAATGGGGCCGCTGTAAGGATTGTCACTGCCGCCTCCAATTTCGTCGTAAGGGCTGCCGCCATAGGCAACGGCCGAACAAAACAGTTGGGGGAATTTGAAGGCCAGTTTGAGCGCACCATGCCCGCCCATTGAAAAGCCTTCAATTGCCCGCCCGGAACGGTGGTTGATGGTGCGATACATGGCATCCACTGTGGGGATGACTTCTTTGAGCAGGATGCGTTCGGTTAGGATGGGGTCTGGAGAGCCGGGGCCGTGAAATTCATCGGTGAAATCATTGTAGAAGCTGTGGGCACGGCCGTTTACAAACACAACAATCGCCTGTGGCATGGGCTGGGCTGCGGGGACTGTGCCTTCAATCAGGCTGAGTACGCTTGGCGTGGTGTACAGGCTGTCTAAATTGGGCCAAAAGGAGAAGTAGTTGCGTTCGTGGCCTTGAATGCCGTGCAGCATATAGATGACAGGATACCGCCGGGTGTTGTCTGTTTCGTCGTAGCCGGGCGGTGTGTAAACGGCAAGGCCTACTTCGTTGTTGTCCGGGTTGAGGTAGCGGCTGTTGATGGTGATATGGGTGACATTGGCCGGAAGCGGGCCGGGGTTATTGTAGTCGCGGTTTGGGGAAACGTGATGCGCCTGGGCAATAACGGCCGTTGCTGCCAGCCAAAACAGTAAAAGAATGCCAATGCCTTTTTTCATAATGATTGCTTGACGAATGGATGCGTAAATAAAATGAAAAAACCATTGTCAGCGATTCAGCATTTTAACCAATAAATTGGCTGGCTGAACGCTTGCAATGGCTTTTGTCCTTATTCTTTAATCTTTGCGCTTCAATGCCAATCAATCATTCAAAATTTTATGGCGATAATGCAGCAATATCCAGAACCAACCGGCAAACACGGCCACTGTAATGGTGGAAACAATGATTTGCATGGTTGTGAAGTTGATAATCCAGATGGTGGTGACCAATTCCAGAGAAATTAAAAAGAGCAGAAAGTAGATGAGCGAGTCGCGGGTGATTTTGGAGGCAACAAACGCGCCTAGAGGGGCGCCCACGATGACGATGGGGAGGGAAACCAGCCAGTAGCCCCAAACTTCGGGATTGATGTCGGGAACAACGAGGCCGTGCAGAATGAAGCCGACGGCCGAATTGATGCCCATGATAATGACGGTGGTGGGGGTGCTGATTTTTTCGTTTACGCCAAAAGCCAGTGTGAGAACCATGAAGGTCATCACATCGATGCCGGAGCCAAAGTTGGCAGCAAACATTCCCCCAAATGCGCCAATGCCTACAAAGAGGAGTTTTTTACGGCCGTTCCAATCCGGCACATCCTCATTCGGTTCCAAACCAAACACCCACCTGTTAATGATGAGAGCCACGCCAAACGCCGTTGTGACAAACGTAAAGATGATTTTTGGATAAGCACCCGGCAGCGGGATGACATACGTGCCCAAAACCTGGCCCAAAATGCCGCCCAAAGAAACCCAGCCAATGACACGCGGTAAAATTTTAATACGGCGGCTAAAGATGAGCGTACCGGCCATTGTCATGCCAAACGATTGAATCATCAGGCTGAATGTGCGTGCATCTGGTGCGGGAATGTGCAGCACCTTAGTGAAAACAGGAAAAGCCACTGCGCCGCCGCCTTCGGCCGTAATACCTGCCACAAAAGAGCCTAAAATCATGGTGACGGATGCTGGCCAATAGCTTTTGAAGAGATGCCAGTTGTTGGACACAATCATGTAGGCGAACCAACCAATGTATACAGTGACCGCGGCAATGGGGTAGAGAAGCCGCCTTTTTTCTGATTTGGGGGCAGCTGCGGCTGGCACAATGGGGGTGTCGAGTACTTTCATTGGGTTAGTTTCTCCTGGTTCGTATGGGTCATAGGCAAACCGCAAAAAGTTTTTAGAGATAAAAAGTGAGTTCACTGAAAAAATAGATTTCACCGCAGAGGCACAGAGAACATAAAGATTTTTTCTCTGGTAACTTCAAATTCTCCG
>CAZRIB010000223.1:0-6812 GCA_964600035.1 uncultured Ardenticatenaceae bacterium
ACAAGCGCTTGCGTTGTGCTTTGGATGTTAATTATCGTGATAAGGTGTTAGCTGGTATCAATTCGTTATGTTAACCATTCACCCGATTGCCCTGATTATACAACCCCTAACGGCAGTCAATCATCCCATCAAAATTCACCGCCGCCCTTCTCATACCAATCCATGCCCAACATTAGAACACGCTCCATTCCCGGACGAACAAGCTGCTGCATGACAGCAGCCATATAATCGGGCGAATGGGGCATGTCGTTTTCAAGCCACCACTGCACTATTGAAAGGATGGTTCCTGTGAGATAATTTGCCAACAAGGATATTTCAATGGGCGACTCTCCCCCCATCACCATCGTTTCCAAAATTTCGCTGATTAACCCGGCTACGCGGCTTTGCAGACGGGTTTGCAGCATCACTCCCCCTTGCCCGCTCAAAATCATGCGGTAAAGATCGCTGTGTTGCTGCGCCTCTTCAAACAAGATGCGCCCCTGTATTTTGTCGCCAGCGATTAGAGATTGTTTCAGTAACGGCCGTATCCGTTCCGCCACCTCCGCAAACAACCCCTCCAAATTAGAAGCCAACAAATCATCTTTATCTTTGTAATGCAGGTAAAAAGTCGCCCGCCCTACATTCGCCCGGTCTGCAATGTCAGCCACCGTAATGTCAGCATAATTTTTCTCCATGAGCAAAGCCATCAAAGCCGCAAACAACGCCTGCCGGGTTCGCTGTACACGCCGGTCAACCTTTCTCTTTTCTGCCATGCGTAATTTCTCCATGCTCCTGCAATGCATTCTGGACAACTGTCTAATAATAGACAGCCCACCGAAGTGCCTATTGACAATCAATTTTACTTTTTATAGATTTTGTCCGTAAATAGACACCGTGCACAAGAATTGTAGCAGCAGAACAAACATTCAACAAAGCACATTGTTGGAGGTAACAAATGAAGCGTCATGTATTAACCCATATCATTTTGACTGGCACCTTGTTCTTTTTAGCGGCCTGTGCAGCGCAGAGTACAGAACCAACCCCCACCCCAAACATTCAGGCCACAGTGGATGCTTCTGTAATGGCAACAGCAACGGCCGAAGCAGCACTTGAGCAAATGGTGGATGAAGCCGTTGACGAAGCGGTAGACGAGGCCATGGCAGATGCAGTGGTTGAACTGGAAGCCGCAGCAGATGAAGCTGTGAACGAGGCATTGGCCTCGGCAACACCAGAACCATCTTACGCCGCATACAGTGAGGAAGAGTTGGTAGCCACCATTGAGGAAACGGCCGTGACCGCCGAAACCAGCACACAAGCCTACTCAGACGCAGCAGAAACGGCCGTAAGCGATGGCGAAGTCACAGCCGAAGAAGTAGAAACCATCGAATACTACGTCACCCTCTCAGAAGAAACACTCAACGAACTGGACGCACTCATCAACACCTACTACGCTCTCTACGCTGAAAGCAGCGACGAAATCGTGGCAGAACTGGTGGCAATTGAGCAAGAACTGGCCGCCCTAAACGACAGCTTAAACGAAATGACGGCCGTACTCAACGACATCAACACCACCCTGGAAGCCGGTTTAACCCTGGCCGAAGAAACCATCACCCAACTAGAACAGACAGCCCAGGAAGCCCAGGCCAAAGCCAACACCCTGTCTACCCAACTGCAAACATGGGCCACAGTGGCACAGGCCAACTTCAGCCCCATACAAGAAGATTTGTCGGCAATTTTGCAAAACGTGCAGGCCAACCAGATAGCAGGCAGCTATGAAGAAGCCCTCACCCAACTGCTCAACTACGCCAACACCGCCAACACCGCCATTGCCGATGGCATCATTACTGCCGATGAAATGCAAGCCTTAGCCCAAATGGGGGCCAATGCCAGCGCCAGCCTTTCTGCCCAAAACATACCAGGTGCTGATACACTGGTTGGACAAATTGCAAACCTTAACCAACAAATGGCTGCAGGAAATCTGGCAAATGCACAATCATTGCTTGGAAATTTACAGACACAAATACCGCAATTCCCCGGTGGTAATTTGCCACGTCCTGGCGGCAGTTTGCCAAACCCCGGCGGCAGCTTGCCAAGGCCCGGCGGCGGTGGCGGATAATAACCCGCTTAATGGAGCGCCACCTCCCCAGGCGGCACACAGCCAGCAGGGATACTGGCGCTCCATTCACACAGGAGACAACACGCCACTGCATGGCACCATCAAAACAGGACACATCTCTTATATCTGTGTTCATCCGTGTTAATTCGTGTCCCATTTTTACAGGAGAAAAAATTTATGACGACATTAACAACTACTCACCCAACAATTCCCGTTGCGCAAGGCGTTTTCTTGTTGGGAAATATACCCGCCATACGGCGTGACCCGTTACAGGCAACCTATGACATCTGGCAGCAATATGGTGATCTGGTAAAGGTGGCTACGCTGAAAAGACGGCTGTATCTGGTTTCGCACCCGGATATGATTGCCCCCATTTTTGTGGAAGGCAAAAAGACATTCATTAAACCAACAGCCAAAACTGGCGGGGTGAATCTGGAGCTGCTGTTGGGCAACGGGCTGGTGACAAATCCTGATTACGACAACTGGTTGACACAACGGCGCATGATTCAGCCGATGTTCCACCGCCAGCGCATTGCCAAAATGGGTGATCAGATGACGGCCGCTGCCGCTGACATGCTTGCTCGCTGGGAAGCCAAATACGGCCGTGGCGATGTGATGGATTTGGACATGGAGATGACGGCCGTTACGCTCGACATCATTAACCGCACCATGTTTAGCACCGGCGGAGCAGACAAAATAGCCGGGCGTGTGGGTACGGCCGTTGGCATTGCCACCGAGTTTGTCTCCGAACGCGGCCAGCGCATTTTCCCCCTGCCGCTCCACTGGCCGACACCCAGCAACCGCAAATTCCACCAGGTCAACGCAGAAATAGACCAAATTATCAACAACCTGATCACACAACGGCGTCACTCAAACGAGAAAAAAGGCGACTTGCTGGACATGCTCCTGGCCGCACGAGATGAAGAAACAGGTAAAGGCATGAGTGAGCAGCAGCTTCGTGACGAAGTAAAAACTGTCTTTGCAGCCGGGCATGAAACCACATCCAACGCGCTCACCTGGGCATGGTATTTACTCGCTCAGCACCCTGATGTGATGAAGCGGTTACAAGAGGAAGTGGATGAAGTGCTAAACGGCCGTATTCCCACCATCGCCGACCTGCCAAAACTAACCTACACCCGTCAGGTATTTGACGAAACCCTGCGCCTCTACACACCCGTCCCCATCATCCCCCGCTACCTGCCACAGGAAGCCCCCTTACTGGATTACATCCTGCCAGGAGACAGCACCATCATCATCTCTGTCTACAACATCCACCGTCATCCTGCATTTTGGGAAAAACCAGAAACATTCAACCCAGACCGCTTTGCACCAAACAAAAATACGCAGCAGCACAAATATGCCTACATGCCCTTTGGTGCTGGGCCGCGTCAATGCATTGGCAATCATTTTGCCTTAACAGAAGGGACACTGCTGCTGGCGGCAATGGCATCCCGTTACAATTTCCGGCTGGTTCCCGATCACCCCGTAAAGCCGCATGTCACTGTCACCATGCGGCCAAAATTTGGGCTAAAGATGATTGTTGAACCGAGAGGGTAGGAAGGGGGATTTGGAGATTGGAGATTAGAGATTAGAGATTGGAGATTAGAGATTGATGGCAGGTAAGGGAGTAGAAATTAACTCACAGCCTGCCATTGGTTATTAACCGCCGACCCCAAAAACAACCTTGTAATTTTCATTGAAAGATTCGGCAGGTATAAAGCCAATAGGTTTTTAAACCTGAGCGGGTGGCGCTAAACACCAATGAGCCACAATCAGCACTCTTTACAAAATCATCCGCACACCTATGCAGCTTTATTGATCCCAGCACTCTAACTTCATCGTACGAGCATTGTAGAATCATTCCAGCCTGCTGCTGATAACATCACTGCCATGTTTAGCGCCACATCACCCCATTTCATTCCCCCGAACGAAACAGGACTTAAGTACCATATTACTTCAAGTTAATCTGTTGTCAATCCCAAATGGCTTAATAAAGCGTGAAAACCTAACAGATAGCTGTACCAGCCAAACCCGCTAATTTGCCCCACACAAACAGGCGCAATGAGTGATGTATGCCTGAATGTTTCACGGGCATGGATATTGGAAAGATGGACTTCGACGGCCGGTAAATGAACGGCCGTAATTGCGTCACGCAGGGCATAGCTGGTATGGGTGTATGCTCCCGGATTGATCAACACGCCATCAGCCCAGGTACGGGCATCATGCAGCGCATCAATCAGCACCCCTTCATGGTTGGACTGGATAATACGCAGCGACACGGCCGTTTCTGCTGCCGCCTTCTCCAACCGTGCGTTAATATCTGCCAACGTGACACGGCCGTATACCTCCGGTTCTCGCAGTCCCAACAAATTCAAATTAGGCCCATGTAACACCAAAATATTCGTCATGCTTCCTGCTCCAACTGAGAAATAAATTGCGGCGGAATGGGATCAGCCAGCCAGACTTCATCCTGGCTGGGGTAAAAGTGAATCCCCGCTTTATGCGCTTCCTGGGCGGCCACAACCAAAATAACCGGTTTTTTGGTGCGGCGGCGGCCAACCATAACGGCCGTTTCCACATCAATTGACAGATGGACATACTGCCGCCGCATCGACTTCAGCCCCTGCACAGCAATCAATTTTGCCGCCTGCTCTGTTGTCCCGTGATACAAAAATTCAGGCGGCACGGCCGTTTCTTTTTCAATTCTTGCCGGCACGGAATGACCATACAATGCCCGAATACGGCCGTTTGCCATTTCATAGCGTCGTTTACCGGGACGTGCCAACACCATATCCAAATCAGCCTTGGTCACTGCCCCCAGGTACGGCCGTCGCCTGGGCAAACCGGCCAGCAAACTCTCCACATCCGTCCAGCCCTGCTCATCCAGCGTAATGCCATACTGCTCCGGTGCATGGCGCAGGGCATGGGCCATTGCCTTGCTAATTTTTTGCAGCCTTCTTTTGTCTATCATGGCGCTGCTCCTAATTCAGCCAATGTTTGCAAAACGGCCGTTTCCGCCACATCACCCACAAGCACACAATCCCCCACATCACGAATCAACACAAACCGCAGCATACCCGCGGCCTTCTTTTTGTCCGTCCCCATCGCCTTATACAAAGCCGCCGCAGAAAATTGAGCCGGAATCCGCACCGGCAGCCCCGTTTTTAACAACACACTTTCCACGCGCACTTGCAAATCTGCCGAAGCCAGCCCCAATCTGGCCGAAAGATTGGCCGCACAGACCAAACCCATCGCCACACCTTCCCCGTGCCGAATCTGGTACTGGCTCACTTGCTCAATGGCGTGGCCAAAGGTATGCCCCAGGTTCAACAGCGCCCGCCGTCCCTGCTCAAAGGGGTCATCCTGCACAACATCCCGCTTTACCTGAATGGCACGATAAACCAGAGCTTGCAGCCGGGCATTCGGAAGTGTTTGGGTCCATTCCGCCTCCCCTTGTGCCAACTGCGCAAACAGTTCAGGGTCATTGATAAGGCCATGCTTGATAACCTCAGCCATGCCAGCCGCAAATTCTGCTTTGGGCAGGGTTTGCAATGTGGTAATGTCGGCAATAACGGCCGTTGGCTGCTTGAACGCGCCAATTAAATTTTTCCCTTGCGGCACATCCACACCTGTTTTCCCCCCAACAGAAGCATCTACCATTGCCAGCAGCGTGGTGGGGCACTGCACAAAGTCAATGCCGCGCATGTAGGTGGCCGCCACAAAGCCGGTCATATCACCAACCACACCGCCCCCTAAAGCCACCAATGTCCCTTTTCGGTCTAGACCGGCGGCAAATAATTGGTCGTAAATTTGGCGCACACTCTCCAGATTTTTGTGCTGTTCGCCTGCTGGCAAGGTCACGACGGCTTGGGCATCTTGAAAATGGGCCGCATACAGAGGGCCAACGTTTTCGTCTGTAATGACGGCGTAGGGGCCGGTGATATTGGCAAGCTGCCGAATCTTGCCCAAAAGCTGGCTGCCCAACCATACCGGATATTGCCCTTGTGGATGGGTGATGGACATTTGTTGTAATGGTGTCAGATTAAGCATGTTGATAATTTCAGTGGTGATGGCAGAAATCTCTTTGCCTGTGGTATGAACTTGCGGGAAACGGCCGTAACCCGCTTCCCGCTCTGCCAGCAGTGCCAAAATTTTCTCTTTTGGGTTATCCCCGGCCAGCAATGGCCGATTGTTATCCCCGGCCAGCCGCGCCAAAATTTCGTCAGGTGTGGCTGTCAGGCAAATAACACGGCCGTTTCTTTGCAGCAGCGCCGCATTTTCATCATCCAGCATCATTCGCCCCCCCGTCGCCACAACCAGATGCGATGCCTCGGCCAGCTCTTGCGCAATATGGCGTTCCCACCGGCGAAACGCCGCTTCCCCTGACTGCTGAAAAATGTCTGGAATGGAACGGCCGTCACGCGCCACAATCAGCGCATCTGTATCCACAAATTGCAAACCCAACGCCGCCGCCAATGCCCGGCCAACGGTGGTTTTGCCTGTCCCCATAAAACCCGTCAAAATGATGTTTGTCTTTTGCATGCCTCAGATTATAACCAACTCATCTGAAAAAAAACCTGCTGGCAACAAAAAAGCCGCACCCTCACGGGAAACGGCCGTTGCGAAAATTTAAGATTAAAAAATTGATAGTCCCCCTCTTGAGTGTTGCTGGGTAAAATAGGCTACTCAACACCGAACAAGAGAGGGGTCAATGAAT
>CAZRIB010000224.1:0-6802 GCA_964600035.1 uncultured Ardenticatenaceae bacterium
ATTGGGAGATTGGGAGATTGTCACCTTGCCACCCAGTCACCTTGCCACCTTGTCACCTTGTCACCTTGCTGAGCACAATGCTATGAGGTTGGGTACAATTCGTCAATGGAGTGGTCAATATGAAGCAAGCTTTGGTAACGGGTGGCGCGGGTTTTATTGGTTCTCATCTGGTGGCGGCTTTGGTCAGGCAGGGTGTGGGCGTTCGTGTGTTGGATGATTTTAGCACGGGACGACGGGCGCATTTGGCAGGGCTGCCGGTTGATGTGGTGCATGGGGATGTGGCAGATGCCGGTGTAGTGCACACGGCCGTTTCCGGCTGCGACACCATTTTTCATCTGGCCGCGCTGGTCAGCGTGCCCCAATCCATCGAAAACCCCACGCTCAACCACCAGAGCAATGTCACCGGCTTTTTTAACGTGCTGGAAGCGGCCCGAAAAACGGCCGTTCAGCGCATCATCTACAGTTCATCAGCGGCCGTCTACGGCAACCTGCCCCACCTGCCCAAGCGGGAAACCAGCCCCACACACCCCATCACCCCCTACGCAGCGGCCAAGTTAATGAATGAAATACAAGCCGCTGTATACGGCCAAAATTATGGCCTGCAAGCCATTGGCCTGCGCTATATGAACGTGTTTGGCCCCCGCCAGCATCCCGCTTCGCCTTACTCCGGCGTACTGTCTATATTTTGCCGGGCAGCCGCACACCGGCAAGGTGTTGTCATTTATGGCGATGGCACGCAAACACGGGATTTTGTGTATGTGAATGATGTAGTGGCCGCTAATCTAGCGGCCGCTAATCTAGCGGCGGCAAAGGCGACTTTTGAACCGGAAACGGCCGTTTTCAACATTGGCCGGGGCGAGCAAACATCACTCAATCAGATTGTCCAGTTACTGGAGCAGCACACGGGACGGCCGTTACCCGTCACCTACGCCCCACCCCGTCCCGGCGACATCAAACACTCCGCCGCCGACATTACCCTGGCACAAACAAAATTAGGCTGGCAGCCCCAAATCCCCCTGGAAGAAGGCTTACGCCGCACCCTGCAATGGTTTCAGGAAAACGAGAAGTAACCCATCGCCAAGCGCAATCAATTCAACCTGGCCAACAGCCCATACTTGGCCCGCTGCGCCGTCTGGTAAGTGGGATCAATCGCCAGCGCCTCGTTGTAACAAACCAACGCCTCATGGTAACGGCCTAGATGCTCGTAAACCCGCCCCAGGTTGTAACAAGGAAAATGAGGCGTGTCATACCGCTTGGCAGCCAGCGCCTTTTCCAGCCAGGGAATCGCCGCTTCCCATTCCTCCAAATCAATCAAATAGGCGCCAATGTCATTGTAGGGATTCCCAAAATCGGGGTCCAGTTCAATGGCCTTTTCGCAGTACTCAATGGCCGCCCCTAACTGGCCAATCATGCTGTAAGCCCAGCCCAAATAGGTGTAGGCTTCCGCCGTTGGATACAAGGCAATGGAGCGTTTGTATAACTCAATGGCGTCGCCCAGCTCCCCACGTGAATGGTGTACATAGGCCAAATCCAGCAGTCGTTGGGCTTGTTTACGGGTTATTTCTTCGCTCATCTTTCACTTTTGGCACTGTTCACAAAATTATGATGCCTGCCATTTTTGCACAAGGGGCAGCAGTTCTGGCAAGGTGTGGATGACGGCCGTTGGCGGTACGGCCGCTTCTGCAAACCGCTGGCTGGACTGAAAATGGACAGCCCGCATACCAGCCCCAACCGCACCCACAACATCCGCACCGGGGTCATCGCCTACATAGACGGCCGTTTCCGGTTCCACACCCAGCGCCTCAGCTACCTGCAAAAACGGCTCCGGCTGCGGCTTCCACACACCTGCATCCGCCGAAAAGAGCAGCGCATCAAAGTACGGCCGTAATCCAAACCGGCGCAAATCAGCCTCATGCGCCCCACCCGAAAACATCGTGTTAGAAAGCAGCCCCAGCTTCAAGCCAGCCTGCTTCAACGCCGCCAGCACCGCTTGCCCATGGGCAATGGGTTCAGCCTGCGCACAAATGGCCTGTTCATACAAAGCGGCTGCTTCCGCCAACAGGCGCATATCACCATTGGGAACCTGGCAGGCGTGCAGTGTGTCTACCAGCAGGTCAACCAACCGCAAATTGGCCTCACCTTTGGTCGCCGCCTGCCACTTTTTGGGAATAATGCCAAAGCCTGTGTGCATAAACGTGTGCAGGTCTGGCAGGTGCAGGCCATGCTTTTGCAAATGTTGGTATGCGGCCGTAAATCCCGGTGTTTCCAGGTCAGGCCAGGTTTTGTATGGCCCGGCATATTCCACCAGCGTGCCGCCTAAATCAAAAATAACCGCCTTCAAAGGCATAAAACAACCCCTCTAATAATTAACGATTGACGATTAACGATTGATGATTGGTAATTGGTGATTGCGCATCATTCTTATTTGTGTTCGTGCAATTTCGCCACAGTCACCCCATCACCGCCTTCGCCGTCTTTCCCTTCTTCCCAGGAAAGGACATGCGGGTTTTTGGTAAGTGCTTTGCGTACGGCCGTTCTCAGTTTACCAGTGCCCTTGCCATGAATAATACGCACCCAGGGCATCCGCGCCAAAAACGCCTGGTCAAGATACCTTTCCAGTTCAGCAAGCCCATCTTCCACCCGGCGGCCGCGAATATCCAGCTCCAACCCGGGTGATGCGGCCATCGGCATAACAGTTTCGCCAGCCGGTTCTTCTTGAGACGGCCGTTCCTGAAACTGCAAATCTTCATAGCCCACCCGCATCTGCATCCGGCCAATGGCAACCAGCGCCTCCTTCTTGGACATGGAGACAATCTCGCCTTTGGTATTCAAATTTTTCACCAGCACAATATCCCCAACCTGTAACTGGCGGCGTGTTTTTGCGGCCGTAGACGGGGCAGCTTTGTTAGAAACGGCCGTTTGCAGCCCATCCAAACCAGACTCCGCCACCTGCTGAATTTCCCGCGATGCCTTCTTTAACACATTCAAAGAAGATGCCTCACGAATCGTCCGCCGCGCTTCACGCAAAGCCTGCCGCACCTTCTCCACCTCAGCTTCCGCCTCAGCACGTGCCTGCGCCAAAATTTGTGCCCGTTCCTCATCCAACTGCTCCAGCCGCCGCTGCAAGGCATCCCGCTCCTCTTCCACTGCCCGCAAAGCCAGCCGCGCAGCCGCCTCCTCCGACTCTATCTTGTCCCGCAAGTCGTAAATGGCATCCAGCAAATTCTCCGCTTCCTGGCTGCCTGTTCCCACATGGCGCATGGCATCATCCAAAATAGAATCATCCAATCCCAAACGGCGGGCAATGGCAAACGCATTAGAGCGGCCCGGCAGGCCAATCACCATTTCATACGTTGGCGACAGCGTTTCTACGTCAAACAGCAGCGACGCATTGGTCGCGCCGGGCGTTTGGCTGGCATACAGTTTCAGTTCCGGGTAATGGGTGGCTACAAACGTCGTCGCTCCCTTATCCCGCAAATAATTCACAATGGCCTGTGCCAATGCCGCCCCTTCCGCCGGGTCTGTGCCGGAGCCAAGCTCGTCCAGCAGCACCAATGAATGATCGTCCACCTGCTTAAGAATGCGCACAATGTTGGTCATGTGCGCCGAAAAGGTAGACAAACTTTGTTCAATAGACTGTTCATCGCCAATATCAGCAAAAACGTTGTCAAAAACGGTTAAACGGGCTTCTACGGCAGGCAGGTGCAGCCCGGATTGCGCCATCAGCACCATCAGCCCGGTTGTTTTAAGGCTGACTGTTTTGCCGCCTGTGTTTGGCCCGGTGATGAGTACGGTGAAAACGTCATCATCCAGCAGCAAGTTTGTGGGGACAACGGTGTTGGGGTCTAGCAGTGGATGGCGGGCGGCCTTTACCCAAATGGTGGAGCCGGGATGGGGGTTGCGCGGCGGTGGTGTCCATTTTGCCCGCTCGTTGGCGTGTTTGGGCGGGCGTGGTTCTGGAAAGGTGCGCCATTCTACAAATTTCGGGGCGATGGCCTTCAGCGCGGTGGCGTATTGGGCACGGGCAAAAATCAGGTCTAGCTCGGCCATGCGTTCTACCACGCGCTTAATGCTGTCGGCTTGTTCGGCTACTTTGGCAGATAATTCGGCCAATATACGCTGGACTTCTTCTTCTTCGGCCAGGAATAGTTGGCGGTATTCGTTGTTGAGTTCGACGGTGTTGATGGGTTCTACCCACAGGGTGGCACCGCTGCCGCTTTGGTCGTGGACAATGCCTTTGATACGGCCGCGTGCATCGGCACGCAGGGGAATGACGTAACGGCCGTTTCTCATGGTAATGATCGGTTCTTGCAGGTACTGGTTCATGCTGCTGTTGAGCAGCCGCTGAAGTTTGTCCTGGATACGGCCGTACACCGCCCGCTGCTCCTGCCGAATACGTGCCAACTTGCTGCTGGCACTATCTGCCACTTCCCCCCGGTCATCAAACGTCCCACTAATCGCAGAAACCAACCCCGGACAATCCTCAATCAAATAAGCAATCGCCGCCAGGTTAGGGTAATCATCTTCCGCTTTAATGAGGATACGTTTCAAGTTACGGGCCGCCACAATCGTATTGCGAATGTTTAGCAAATCTTCGGCTTGCAGCGTAAAGCCGCGTGTCGCATTGTCTGCCGGGCGGCGTACATCTCGCGCCCCGCCAATGGTGACGCCGCTGTGGGTATCGAGCAGGTCAATGGCTTCGGCCGTTTCCTGCTGCCACCGCTCCGCCTGCTGCCTGTCCGTCGTTGGCACAAGCGACAACGCCAGTTCCTCACCGGCACTAAAACTGGTATAAGCAGCCACTCGCTGCCGCACCTTATCAAATTCAAGCGTTAATAACGATTTTTCGTCCATCGTGATAAAAATTGAAGATTGATGATTAATGATTAAAGGTTTTTGTAAGCGTTCAGTTACACAGAGATTCACAGAGAAATCACGGAGTTTCACTGAGAAAAAAGAGGAAAACGCTCTATTCTCCGTGTAACTTTGTGCATTCTTCGAGCAGCTCTGTGTTCCATCTGAACGGATACCATTAATCTTCAATCTTTACTCATTAATCATGACCTCATAAATGCCAAAATATGCCCGGCAATCTCTTCACCTTT
The DNA here is from genome assembly GCA_964600035.1 of uncultured Ardenticatenaceae bacterium. Lineage (GTDB taxonomy): Bacteria > Chloroflexota > Anaerolineae > Promineifilales > Promineifilaceae > CAZRIB01. Next base: position 5,106 of record CAZRIB010000224.1, read on the forward strand.
GTCTTCTTGCAAAAAATGGCCGGCATTTTCAATGACAATACGCGGCTGGTCTTTGCTGCGAATCCCCATCAACCGCCGGAACCACAAATCACCCCCGGCGGTAATGGGATCGCTGTCCGAAAACAGGGTAGTGGCCGGTTTTGTCCATTGGCGCAGTTTTTCGCGGGCTGCCCGCATTTCTGCCGCACCGGGGTCTTCCGGTGAGGTGGGTATCAAGGAAGGCCAAACGGCCGCTCCCACCTTATAGCTGTCATCCGGGAAGGGCGCTTCATATGCTGCCAAAATTTCCGGCGGCAGGTCGGTTGTTGTGCCGCCCTGAATCACCCGGCCAACTGGCAAACGTGTGCCCAGTTTGATGGAAAATTCGCGCCAGCGATTGAAGGCTTCTGGCATGGGGTCCCCGACGGGCAGGCCGGTGTTCATAATCACCAAACGGGCAAAACGCTCCGGCAGTTGGGTGGCAACAGTCAAGCCTATCAATCCGCCCCAATCCTGGACAACCAGGGTGATATTTTGCAAATCCAGCGCTTCGATAAAGCCAACCAGCGTGTCCCGGTGCATCTGGAAGGTGTAGGCTGCCGGGTCGGTGTATTTGTCGGAACGGCCGAATCCCACAAAATCCATTGCCAACACCCGGTGATGGGCAGCCAAAGGCGGAATCATCTTGCGGTACAGATATGACCAGCTTGGTTCGCCGTGCAAACAAAGCACAGGTTCGCCTGCCCCTTCGTCCAGATAATGAACACGTGTTTCCCCAATTTGGACATAGTGCGGTGCAAACGGGAAACCGGGTAAATTGGCAAAACGTTCGTCTGGTGTACGTAAAATTGTCATGGCTTTTTCCTTTAGGCAGGTTGCAAGTGGCAGGTGGCAGATCACCTTCACTTTGTACAACAATGGTTAATTGATAAACGTTTGGCGGATGGCGGCCAAAATGGTGATTGCCCGGCTGATGAGTGCCTTGTTTTCTGGTTTGTTTGGCCAAAGGCTTGCCCCGGATGGATGGGGCATGGGAACGATGAAACGGCCGTTTCCGGGGTACGTCTTACGCAGCATCCCCTTGCTATCCACAAAAACAGGTTCGGCAGCGCTCAAATCAAACAAATTGGCTGTTTCCTGTGTACCAACCGGTGGCTGATAAACGGCCGTGCCCACCACATCTCGCAGTTTCAACCGTGCCGGGTAAAACAGCTTAATCGCCAGGCCGCCCACCAAAATAACCAGCCGCGGGTTCACCAGCGCCAGCTCTTGTTCCAAAAAAGGGCGACACATGGCTTGTTCTGCTTTACTGGGCACACGGTCACCTTTGCCATTGGCGGCTTTGCCCGGATAACACTTGGTTACGGCCGTCATATAATGCCGTGCCCGAAAATCATCCTCTTGCCAGCCAGCCTCACCCAGCCATTGAAACAAACGTGTGCCGCTTGTCGCATTAAACGGCCGCTGCGCCTCCACTTCCGTCACACCCGGCGCCTGCCCAATCAACATCACCCGCCGTTCCGTGCCACTGCTAAAAATAGCGCCCGGCACAATATCATGCCCGGCATCCAGGCACAAACGGCACGCTTTCATCTTGCCATGCAGTTGGAAAAGTTCATCCATATGTTTAACAACAACCGCCAGGGTTGGTTCAATTTATGAATTATGAATTATGAATTACGGATTACAGATTACGGATTACGGGTACTACATCTCAT
>CAZRIB010000225.1:0-6798 GCA_964600035.1 uncultured Ardenticatenaceae bacterium
TTTTCTCTACAGCAGTCATAGCTCTCCCGGTAAAAATAGTTGAAGATTGATGATTAAAGTTTCAGTATCCGAAGTCCGTAATTCGTAATTTGTAATTCGTAATCCGTGTGTTCTACCTCTGGTAACTTCATTGGAGAACGGTATACGGACTTCAGGTTACGTGTACAGCCGATCTTTTTGCTGACCCGCTGACACGCCAAAAAGCATCCTTTAATCTTTAAGCCATAAATCTTTAATTTTCCAATCCCATCAATACATCTGGCCTGTCCGTAATCAAGCCATCCACACCCATCTCTATCAACTCGCGCATATCATCGGCATCATTCACCGTCCAGGGAATGACCCGCAAGCCAGCTTCGTGCGCCTGTGCCAGCAAACGCGGCGTTAAATCTTTTACATTAGGCGACCAAATAGCCGCGCCATTTTGGGCCAGTTCGTCAAAATTCGGCCGTGTGCGCGAAGTCAGCGCAGCCAATTGAATATCCGGGTTGGCACTGTGTACAGCCCACAAAGAGCGATGGTCAAAGCTTTGAATGATGACACGATCTGTCAGGCCATAGGCTTCTACAATTTCTAAAATTTTCAGCTCAAATGCACCCGGATTTTGGCCGTCAAATGCATCGCCGATGGTTTCTGGATTATCGGGTTTGCGTTTGGTTTCTATGTTGAAATGCACTTGGGCGGCGTTGGCGCGCTGTTCGGCCGTTTTTTCTGGGGATTGGCTGTAGGCTTGGACAAAATCAAACAGTTCTTGCAGGGTGATGATGTGATAATTGTCACCGGCCAGAGGGGTTGGGTCGTTGTTTTGGTCTGGGTAACGTTCGGTATCGGGGTTTTGGTTGCAGAGATACGGCCGTAACTGGTTCAGCGTCATCCGGCTAATCATATATTCGCCTTTATATTGATCTGCCGGGTCATCCGACTGGAAGAAATCATCCGGCCCGAAAGTTGCGGCAGCATCGGGGGCCAAAACACATTTCTCTGGTGGCAAAACGGGATCATGCCACACGACCACTTCGCCATCTTTGGTGAAGTGCAAATCCAGCTCCAGCGTTGTCACGCCCAAATCCAACGCTGTTTCAAAAGCGGGCAGGGTGTTCTCTGGTTTCAAGCCGCGTGTTCCCCGATGGCCTTCCACATCAAAGCCAGCCGGTAAATTGGCTGTGCCGTTTTCTCCATTTTCATTGGCGGCAGGTGACGCGTCGGGAACGGCCGTACACCCTGCCACCCCCACAAACAACAGCCACAAAACAATCCATTTTTTAGTCATCATCACTCCCATCACAGAATAAACAAGCCGGAACCCGCTGCAAAGCGAATCCCGGCTTGTGCTGTAACAACCGGCTAACGCAACATCTTATTCGCCAAAGAAGGCGTTGTAATCGGCCAATTCCTGGTTGGCTTTTTCAGCCGCTTCATTCAAGGCCTCTTGCGGGGACAAGCCATCATCCAAAACACGGCTGTAGGCTTCCACAATCAAGCGGCGAATGGCCGGGAACGGGCCTGCGCGCCCGCCCAAAACAGCGTAATTCGGGCTGCCATCATCCAATGTCGTCTTGGTATCGGCAAGCTGCTGAATTGCTGTCACGAAGTTGGGGTTCTCTTCCCAGAAGGTTTGCAGTTCAGGATTGTCAGCCAAATCTGTACGAACCGGGAAGTAGCCTGTGCCTGTGTGCCATGTTACCTGCTGGTCTGTATCTGCCATGAATTTCATGAAGTCCCAGGCGGCTGCATTGGTAGCTTCATCACCGGAATCAATGAGCCACAGCGCAGCACCACCAATGACCACACCATTGCGGTCACTGCTGTCACTGTGGGGGATGTAGGCGGTTTTTACTTCAAAGTCAGCCTGATCCTGAATGCCGCGTGCGCCAGCGGTAGAGTCAAAGAGCATGGCGGCCTGCCCGGCAAGGAAGGCGCTGTCTGTATCGGTCCAGGTGTTGCCCAGGTTGGGGGCGTAGCCGTCGGCATACAAGCCGGTGAGGAAGGTGAAGACTTCCACGCCCTGGCCTTCGTTGAAGACGGCTTTGGTGGCACGACCGGTACGGCCGTTGTTGTTGTCAAAGTACAGGCCACCGCTGTTGGCTAAAATCTGTTCAAAGTACCAGCCAACCTGCCCCAGTGCTGCACAGTATTCTGTACCAGAAGCCTGAATAGCATCACAGGCGGCAATAAAGTCACTGAACGTCCAATCTTTGTCTGGCTGGCCCAGCCCGGCAGCGTCAAAAATTTCGGCGTTGTAGTAAACAATTGGCGTGGAGCTGTTGAAGGCCATGGCAACCATGCCCTGATCGTCCGAGTAGTAATCACGAACGGCTGGCACAAAAATGTTTGGATCGTAGCCATCGGCTTCCATCAGTTTGTAAGCTGGAATCAGGCGGCCTGTGTCAATCATGGTTTGTGATGCCAGGTCGAAGTTCTGGACAATGTTGGGTTCGGTGCCTGCGTCAAAGGCGGCCAACAAGGCATTGTAGGTATCGTCGTAGCTGCCCTGGAAGGTTGCGTTTACGACTACTTTGTCCTGGCTGGCGTTGTAACGGGCGACGAGTTCGTCAACCACTGCGCCCAAATCACCGCCCATGGCATGCCAAAACTCGATGGTAATGGGTTCGCTCATGGTTTCTTCGGCGGCGGGTTGTTCAGCAGCCGGTTGTTCGGCTGCTGTTTCTTCTGCTGCAGGTTGTTCGGCTGCTGTTTCTTCTGCTGGTGTTTGTTCCACGGTTTCACCACCACCACAGGCGGCAATAAACGCGGCCAAAACCAGCATCAATGTGAATAGCTTCCACATTTTTTTCATAGTTCTTTCCTCCTTACGGGAACGAAAAGTTGGGTATGCCACTCATTGCAGAATGGCGATTTTCAGAAACGGCCGTTTCTGTTGAAAAAGGCCGGTTGTACACAAATGGAAGGTGTGACTACCCTTTAAGGCCGGTCATGGCAATGCCTTTGACCAACTGCCTTTGAGCAATCAGGAAAATAATTAACGTCGGTAGTAAGGCAATGACAGCCGCTGCCATAATGGCTCCCCAATCGGCGCCGCGCTCCTGGTCAAACAAGAAGAAGCGAATACCGATTTGAATGGTACGCATGCTTTCATCATTTGTAATGATCAGCGGCCATAAGTATTGGCTCCATGCACTTAAAAAGGAGAAGATGCCAAATGCGCTAATTGACCCTTTGCTCAGGGGAACCAGTATCTGCCATAAATACCGCCAATTGCTGGCGCCATCAATGCGGGCAGAGTCGTGGAGATCGCGCGGGACGGAAAGGAAGAATTGACGCAGCATAAATACGCCAAAGGCGCTGGCTAAAAAGGGAATGGTTAAACCAAAGTAGGTGTTTGCGCCAAGTGATTGACAGAATACGGCCGTTTCCCCAAACAAATTTGCACAGCGTTCCGGAATACTGGTTACCAACAAGAAATTGGGAATAAACGTCAGCTCAAACGGAACCATCAAACTGCCAATTACCAGATAAAACAACTTGTCTCGTCCTGGAAATTCCAAAACAGAGAACGCATAAGCGGCCAGAACACTAAACAAAACCTGAAAGAAAACGATAACACCTGTCTGAATGACACTGTTCATAAAAAAGCGTCCAAACGGCTTTGATGTCCAGGCTGTTACATAATTTTCAGTCGTCCAAACGTCTGGCAAAACGGTTGGAGGATAATTCACCACATCTTGTGGCAGCTTAAAGCTGGTAAAAATAGCAATGATAATGGGCAAGGAAACAATAAAGCCAACGCTCAACAAAAAGATTTGTAAGCCAACTTCAGTCCAATCGATTTTACGTGTGGTCTTTTTACTCATTGGTAATGCACCTTGGTACCTAAGCTGCGAAACTGAATATAAGACATTGTCAAAATTAACAGCGCCAATAAATAAGCCTGTGCAGAGGCGTAACCGCGTAAAGGCGTGCCTATAAACGCGTCTACGAAAATAGAATAAACGAGATTTGTTGTAGAACGCCCTGGACCGCCATCCGTCAAAATGTTGATTTCGCCGAATGCTTGCAAACTGTTAATGACATTGACAATAGACAGGAAGAACAGGGTTGGGGAAAGGAGGGGAAGCGTGATGTGCCGAATGCGATGCCACAAATTCGCCCCATCCACCTTGGCCGCTTCGTAGTAGGTGGTATCTATATTTTGGATACCTGCCAGTGCAATGATGACGTTAAACCCAAGTTGTCGCCAAACAACGGCCATGATGACGGCAACAGGGGCCCATGTTTTTGTGCCTAACCAATTTGGGCCTTCTATGCCTATCAGGCTTAACCAGTAATTTAAGTACCCAACAACGGGATGGTACAGCCATCTAAACAGCACGCCCGTTACGGCCGAACTAATGACAATTGGCACAAAAATGAGCAATCTGTGGAGCCACGACAACCGTTTGAGCGGGTAGGAAAGGGCAATTGCCAACGTCACAGCCAAAAACAAACCGCCGGGTACTGTCCCCATAATAAATATCAAGGAAAACCGGACACTTTCCCAATAATCGGGGTCTTTTAGCAGCCGGGCGTAATTTTCAAACCCAACATACCGCATTTGCCCACCAAATGGGGCGACACGATTCAGGCTTAATGAAAATGTGGTGATGATAGGGAGAAATACGAAGATACCTAAAATGAGGAGGGTCGGTGAAATGTATAGGTATCCTTCAATCGCTGCCTTGATTTTGTTCCATATTTTTGCTTTGGAGAGGTTTTTTTGGGGTGGACGTATCTCTTCTTTGATGATTGTTTCAGCCATAGGTGAGTTGCTCCGAAAATGACGGCCGTTTCCGGCCAAGTGCTGCTAACTAAATAATAGCCACAATCACATAAAAAACAGTTAACAAGCCCGTAACAAACAGTAAACAAACAATTAAATCGATGAGCCAATACAAGTGAGGAATTGCAAGTTTATCTAACTTCTACAAATATACAAAATTGACGCCGCTTATATTTAGGCAATTTACACAATCACCCAAAAAAAGAGATTGGGTCACAACACCGTGTTCCCCAATCTCTTCATAAAAGCAACATCGTCGTCCAGATGGACTAAGCCGCTGGCCCAATGCGCTCACGCAGCAAATCAGACAATGTCGGCGTGCCAATTTCCTGCAATTCGTACCGCACCCGCTGGCTTGGCTTATCAATTTTAATAATTCGCCCTAAATCAATCGGTGTCGCCACAATCACCATATCTGCCGGTGTACGCTGAATGGTTTCTTCCAGGTCTGCCATTTGGTCACCACCATAGCCCATGGCCGGCAGCACTGCGCCCGTTGTGGGGTATTTTTGGTATGTCGCCGCAATGGAACGCACAGCGTATGGATGTGGATCAACGATATTGGCTGCACCAAATACATTGGCAGCCACGACACCAGCCCCATATGCCATTTCACCATGCGTCAATGTGGGACCATCTTCTACCACAATCACGTTTTTACCCCGAATGGCGGCCGGGTTATCCACAAAAATCGGAGATGCGGCCATGACGATGGCAGCACCGGGGTTCACTTTGCGCACATTTTGCTGCACTTGAATAATGTTTTCGTAATCGGCCGTGTCCACTTTGTTAATCACCACGGCCGCCGCCATCCGCAAATTGGTTTCGCCAGGATGGTATTTCAATTCATGCCCTGGGCGATGGGGGTCAACCAACACAATGTGGAAGTTAGAGAAGTAGAATGGTACATCATTGTTACCGCCATCCCAGATGATGATGTCAGCTTCTTTTTCCGCTTCCCGCAGGATGGCTTCATAATCGACACCAGCATAAATAACAGCCCCACGCTCAACGTATGGTTCATACTCTTCACGTTCTTCAATGGTGCATTCATGACGATCCATATCTTCATATGTGGCAAAACGCTGCACAGCTTGTTTGGCAAGGTCGCCATAAGGCATGGGGTGGCGAATCGCGACAACACGCTTGTAACCCAATTCTTTTTGCAAAATCTCCAGCACACGGCGAGATGTCTGGCTTTTACCACAACCTGTCCGGACAGCCCCAATCGACACAACCGGTTTGGTTGATTTCAACATCGTTTGGCGGGGGCTTAAAAAGCGGTAACTGGCCCCAGCTGCCAGCACACGGGAGGCAAGATGCATAACATATTCATGGGAGACATCCGAGTATGAAAAGACAACTTCATCTACCTGATGCTCCTGAATAAGCTTTTCCAGGTCTGCTTCTGCATGGATGGGAATGCCTTCTGGGTAAAGTTCCCCACTTAAAGAGGCTGGATAGCGGCGTCCCTCAATGTTGGGAATTTGGGTCGCGGTAAAAGCAACAACTTTGTAGCTGTTGTTGTTACGAAAATATGTGTTGAAGTCATGGAAATCTCGTCCGGCAGCACCGGCAATGATCACACGTTTTGGTTCATGTGAAGACATCAGTAATTTCTCCTTATAAATGATCTTAGTGGGATTTTATGCTGCTTTTGTATGCCTTTGTGGGGGCAGCAGCATATTTGTGAATGTTTGGGAAATATACCCTTTTTTTGCGGGTTATCCAAAGTGACATAAATGTAAAGGTTAGAGGCGCTGGGGTAAAGGTAGAGATTGGGAGATTGGGAGATTGGGAGATTGGGAGATTGGAGATTGGAGATTGGAGATTGGAGATTGGGCACTAATGGGGCCAAGATGGGCAATTTTATTGTCGATCGAATTTTAAATGGTGAACGGTGAATTGTGAATGGTAAATGAGGTGTCCGGGTTCACAATTCACCGTTTATAATGCACCATTTGCATTTTTTGCCAGCATCGCCTGGCAAAAGATGCCGTGTCTTTACTATTATATTGTGT
>CAZRIB010000226.1:0-6771 GCA_964600035.1 uncultured Ardenticatenaceae bacterium
AATTTTTTGTCCCTGGCGAACGGTAACGGCCGAACCTTCGGCGAGGAAGGCTGATGTGGGTGAAGCTTGCAGGGCAGGGGCAAAGGTGGGGCCATAGAGTTCGGCAATGTCGCAGTTGTATTGAAAGTGGCTGGCTGCCCAGACGCGCCAGCGGGGGTGTTCGACGTGGTATTCCAGAGTATGGCCGCTGCGTGTGCTGGCATATCCCCAGTAATGTTCGGCAATAAATTCGGCTTCCGATTCAGCGCCGAGGGGTTGTGGGTCGCCGTGGGCGGTCAGGCTGATGTGCTGCCAGTTGTTGTTGTGGAACCATTCGTAGCGGACCTGAACGGCCGTTTGGGAATTTTGGGTGGTGTGCTGGATAGTGTGGCGCATGGGCAGGGCGGCGTAATTTTCGCCGTATACCAGCCGGGCTGTGGTGGCAATCGCCCATTTGGGCACAAGTTCTTTGATAAAAACGACACCACGCCGCCAACCGTCAGGGGCTTTGCGGCGTACATAGAAACGCAGGTTGACTTCTTCAAAGTTGGTATGAAAAGGGATGGGAATGCCTAGCAGGCGGGTGTTTAGGAACATGAAGCCAACGACGCTGACATAGGTACGGCCGTGCCAGGTGTCCAGTTCTGTGCCTTTTGGTACAAAATTTTGCAGCACGTTGGGGTCAATTTCATAATTGAGCATGACCAAATAACGCCATTCGGCAGTAAGAAAGGGGGGTGGCAGTTGTTCAGGCATATTTTCAGAACCTACTCGGCTACTTTTTGTCCATTTGATGTGTTTTCAATTTTATCTACCAAAACTGGCGGGAAATATAAGCTGAACGTGCTGCCTTTTCCTTCTGTACTGGTTACCTTTATCTGACCATTGTGTAAGGTAACAATTTCTTTCGCAATAGCCAGCCCCAGCCCTGTACCCGGGTAATTCAAAGAACCAACCTTTTCGCCTCTGTAGAACCGGTCGAAAATATGGTCCAAATCTGTCTGGGGAATGCCCATGCCGGTATCGGTGATGTCCAGAATGACTTGCCCTTTTGAAGAGAGTGATGTGGTCAGGGTGATGCTGCCTTGCCGGGTGTAGATAAGGGCGTTGTTAAGCAGATGGGTGAGGGCGTGGGCGAGTTGGCTTGGTTCGGCCATGATTTTTGGTAGGTTGTTTTGCAAGAAGATGTTTAGGGTCAGGTTTTTGTCGATGGCTTGCTGACGGTGGCCTTCGATGACGATGGCGACGATGTCGTTGATGTCTGTGGGGGACATTTGCAAGGTGTTGTGGTTTAGGTCCAATCGGGAGATGCTCAGGATGTCTTCGGTGAGGCGTACAAGCTGGCGGCCTTTTTCCCGAAGCACGGAGATGTATTGTTCCCTTTGGTCGGAACGGCCGTATTTCAGCAAATCCAGATAAAGCATTAAATTGGTGACCGGCGTGCGCAGTTCATGAGACATATCCGCAATGAACCGGTTTTTCAATTGGTCCAGTTCCTTGAGTTTTTCATTCGCCGATGCCAATTCGGCCGTACGCATTTGCACCCGTTCTTCCAGCGTTTCCAAAACTTGGGCACGGTAAAGCGCACTGGCTGCCAAATCACCCATAGTCACCAGCATTTGCTTTTGTGATTCAGACAAAATGGTTTTTTCGGTTGTGCTAATGCTTAAGATGCCAACGATATGGTTTTCGGTAAACAGGGGGATGGCGACCATTGACCTGATTTTGTCTAAAATTTTGCTTTCGTAAGGCATTAATTGAAACCAATGGTCATTGCGAATATCCGCGGCAAAGTGCAGCTTGCCGGTGTGCAAAACATGGCCTGAAATACCTGCATCCAACGGGTGGGCTAATCCCAGAGGGTAGTAATTTTCGGGATAACTGTAACGGGATACGAGCTGGTGGTCTTCTGAAAGGAAGATAACGCCGCTTTCGTAGTTGATGGCGGCTACGAGTTGTTTTAGAACCAGGGACAAGATTTCTTCTGAGCTGTTTACCTGCCGTAGTGCCAGCGAGAAGTCGGTGATTTTTTGCACATTGCGAAGCTGCTGCTGGGTTTCTTCCAGCAGTTGGGTGCGCATGAGGGCTGTGGACATTTGGTCGGCGACGGTGGTAAGCAGCATGATGTCTGTTTCGGTGAAGGCATCTTTGTGCAGTTGGTCTATGTTGAGGATGCCGATGACACGGCCGTTTCCTTTTAGTGGCAGTGCCAGTTCCGATAGAATCTTAATTTGCCCCTCACTAATAAAATAGGGGCAGGCTTCTGTATCATTGATCAGCTCATACCGGCGGTTTTTCACGACCTGCCCCAAAACCCCGGCATCCAGCGGCTGCCGGTAAGACACAGAGGGCAGGTCTGATTCGTTTACACCGGCCACACCTTCCAAAACGGCCTCATGGTTGGCTTCATCGACTAAATAAACAGAAACATAGGGGTAGGAGAGATATTCGCGGATTTTCTGGCTGACGGTTTGGCACAGAGTTTTGACATTGGTTGCTCGTGCCATTTCGGCGGCGAGTGTGTTTAAGGCGGCCAGCCGGTTGGCGTGGTCTTGGGTTTGTTTGAGCAGGGAGGCTTTTTGCAGGGCCAGGGAGGCCTGGGTGGCAACGGCCGTTAATCGCTGCAAATGCTTTTGCTTGTAAAAATGCCGTTCTGCCTTGTCAACAGAGAAAAACGCAATGGGCGTGCCATTCACCAAAATAGGAGCACCTGCCCAGGAGTGAATATATTCTGTGCCAGGAATGGTTTTCCAACCCGGATACGTGTGTACATCTGGAATCATAAACGGCTCTTTTGTTTGCCACATTTGCTTAAACGTTGCCGTTTCTGCAATGGGCAGTGCCATCTGCATATAAGCCTTATATTCATCATCGGAGCCAAATTTTTCGCGTCCTCTTTCTTGCACAATGCGCACGCTGTCCCCTTCTACCACCATGATATTGGCCACATCATAAGGAACCAGCGTGCTTAAATCATCTAAAAGATGGGCATAAATGGTTTGAATATCCAGCGACTCATTAAGATGTTCACTCAACTGGTGCAGGGCTTCGGTTGTCAGCCGTTGTTCCCTTTCAGATGCCAGCAGTTTGTTTCGGGCCAAAATCAAGGCCATTTGCCCGGCGATTTGTTCTGCCCACTGTACTTCTTCTTCATTAAAGTGGTGTGGTTTCCGGTGGCCAATGAGAATTGCGCCCATCTTTTGCTGTAAAGCAATCAGGGGGACGCCCAACATGGAAACGGAGGGACTGATTTCTGCCAGCCGTTTGCTCAGATATGGGGTGTTGTAAACGTCTTCAATGATGACTGGCTTTTCCAGACGCAAAACTGAAGTGGTGATGGTTGGTTCACCTGGGATGATTTCTAAATCTGGGTAGTTGAACCCTAAATCGCCCGATGCGCTGGTGGGCATTAAGGTTTGGGTCTCTTCGTCCCACAGCGTTAAAAAGCAGTGGTCGGCGGCAAACAGGTGTGCCATCTTCTCGGTAAGCATGTTGTACAGCCCTTCGGTGGAGGCTGTGCGAATGGCTTCGTTGGTTATTTCGTTGAGTGTGGTGGAGAAGAGTATTTGGGATTGGAGGAGTTGGTTCATTTCGCGCATTTCTTCCAGAATGCGCCTTTCTGTGGTGACATCCTGGAGGCTGCACAGTACACCGGCGATGTCGTTTTGGTTTGTGATGGGTTCCAGGCGGAGGATGAGGTAACGGCCGTTTACCTCAATAGGCGACTGAAACATTTGGCCTTTTAGCAGTTCTTCGGCGGAAATAGAAACGGCCGTTCCGCCTGCTTCTGCCATTTGTGCCAGGCAGTCTGCCAATGTTAAATGAGCCAGATTATCCGGCGAAAGCTGAAGCCATTTTCTGGCGGCCTCATTCGCATTCAGCAGAGCGCCGAGTTGGTTAAAAATTAATATGCCAAAAGCAACAGAATCCAGTGCCTGAGAAATGCCAATTTGCAGGACAGATAAAAAGCCATATCGCACGATTGATACAGCGATACCACTGCCAACAATGACTGTGGTTACCATGGTGCGCCAGACAATTGGCCAGGAATCGTTCAGGGCATATATCACATTGCCAACCACAGCCCAAAAAAACAGGTAGCGGGCTGTCAATTTTAAGTGGTCAGGAAGGCGGTTGGAAAATGCATAATACCCAAGCGGCAGGGCAATGATGGAAAAGCCAAAGGTGTTGAGCCAAAAGACAAACAATCCCCACCATCCGGCCGTTTTGTTAACAAACCCCAATGCCCTGTTGCTGAGTGAAATTTGTCCAAAGTCGATAATGATTCCCCAATGGGTGACGGCATCGACGATTAAAGCGGCAGTTGTGATGGCGGCGATGGCGGCCAATGTGTTGTAGACCCATTTCCACCAGCCTCGCCTGCCGGGGAAAATTTCTATGAGCAGCAGCCATAATGTTAAACCGGCTGTTAACGTGCCTAATGCCTGGAAGAATACGCTCACTTGAACCAGGTGATTGGTAACGGCCGTATCTTCTATAAACTCGCCTGTGTGGTAGGAGATGATGGCTGCCATGTAAAGTGCAAACAACCGGTTTGCCAGGGCATACGGCCGTATTTGCCACACATAAACCAATAGTGCAATTTCAAAAAAGATAAAGGGAAGCAGTAGATAGGTGGTTTCGGGTGTCATTTAGCAAACTTCTAGTAAACTAGCTGAGGCAAAGTTCATGCCACCGTCCGGTGTCAATTATTTTCAAAATGACGGATGCCCACTGTAGGCAAGCCGTCTGTCATTATAGCAGAATTGCCTTTTCCCATTTTCAAAGTAGGTCAAATAACCTAATCTGATAGTTAAAGATTAAAGACCAAAGATGAATAATTGCAGATTCATTATGCCCTTTTTACTTTAATCATCAATCATTAGTCATCAATTATTACTTCCCATGAACCCCATTTTGACACGTGTTGGCCCAATTCTTGTATACAGTTACACGGCCGTTTTCGGGCTTGGCCTGCTGGCTGCATTGGCTGTTACTGCCAGACGAACCCAGTCTGTGCCAATGGGGCAGTGGCTGGATGCTTTTCTGGTGGCTGCTTTTTTTGCCTTGTTGGGTGGGCGTGCCGGTTTTGTGTGGGTAAACAGTGCCTATTTTCAGGAACGGCCGTCCCAAATTTGGGACATCCAGCAAGGGGGTTTTTTCTTTCATACGGCACTCATGGCCGGGCTGCTGGGTTTATGGGCATGGAGCCGGTGGCAAAAACGGCCGTTTCTCGCCACTGCCGACACCTTTGCCCCTGCTTTGCTGATAACGGCCGTGTTCGGTTGGGCGGCTTGCTGGCTGGAAGGGTGTGCTTATGGCCGGGAAACCTTTCTTGGTTTGTTTAGCGCAGATTTACCAGACAGCTACGGCATCTTTGCCGTGCGTTACCAAACCCAACTGGCAGGCATTTTGCTAACCCTTGCTGGCTTGCCGCTGATTTGGCGGCGTTTTAACAGACCCGGCACGGCCTTTTGGACGGCCGTTTTCTGGCTAAACGTGTCTCGCATACCCGTTACCCTTTTTCGTGGAGACCCCATGCCGCAGTGGGGCGGGGTACGTGCCGACCTGATATTGGAAATAGTATTCGCACTCTTCGCCTTAACGGCCGTACTCTTGCTACAATACAAAGGCAGAAATGACAAAGTGACAGGGTGACACGGTGAAAGGGTGACAAGGTGACAGGGTGACATGGTGACAAGGAACACTAATCTCCTAATCTCCCAATAACCCAATAACCCTCCAAGGACACACCATGAAAGTAAAAGTCGGTCTTGCCCAAATAAACCCCAAACTGGGTGACATAGAAGCCAATTTAGCCCTACACCTGCGCACCATTGAAGAGGCAGAAGACCAGGGCGTGGATCTGCTTGTTTTTCCAGAGCTATCATTAACCGGCTACCGCCTGCGAGATTTGGCCTATAACGTTGCCATTCACCCCAATATTACTGACCCAATATTCGGCCGTTTACTGACTGCCAGCCGGGACATTGACCTTGTTATTGGTTTTGTAGAAGAAGACAGACGGCAAAAATATTACATTGCCTCCGCATACCTTTCTGGCGGCGAACTGGTACATCTCCACCGCAAAGTTTACCTGCCTACTTACGGCATGTTCGATGAAGGCCGCTACTTTGCCTGGGGAGATGCCGTGCGTGCATTTGATACCCGTTTTGGCCGGGTGGGTATTCTCATTTGTGAAGATTTTTGGCACGTTAGCCCGGCATACACCCTTTGGCTGGACGGCGCTGATATTTTGATTCTCACCTCGGCCTCACCCGGACGCGGATTGGCGACCCAACAAAAAATAGGCAGTGCGTTGTGGGTAGAACATATCAACAAAGCTTATGCCAGCCTGTTTACCAACTTTGTCATTCACACCAACCGCACCGGCTTTGAAGATGGGGTGACATTTTGGGGCGGCTCTACTGTTTGCGACCCGGAAGGCAATGTGCTGGTACAGGGGCCTTATTATGAAAATGCCTTGGTAACGACAAAAATTGACCTGAACCAACTGCGGCGTACGCGTACCCGGCTGCCCCTTTTACGAGATGAGCGGGTTGGTTTAACTATGCGGGAATTAAACAGAATTTTGAATAATAATTGATGAGTTCACTAAAAAGGTTGATTTCACCGCAGAGGCGCAGAGAACACAAAGATTTTTCGTAACTATTCAGGTCTGGGTTTGTTTTAGTGTATCCGTTCAGATGGAATACCGAGTTGCACAGAGAATAGAACACGTAACCCGAAGTCCGTATACCGTTTCCCGATGAAGTTACCAGAGATAGAGCA
>CAZRIB010000227.1:0-6757 GCA_964600035.1 uncultured Ardenticatenaceae bacterium
TATTCACCCTTCTCAAACTCAACGGCCGCATATCTGTCCAAACCTCTTCAATATAAGCCAGACAATCTTCCTTTGAGCCGTGTTTACCGGCATCTCGCCAACCTTGTGGCAGTTCTCGTGCCACCGGCCAAATGGAATACTGCTCCTCATGATTGACCACAACACGGAACATCAATTCTTGTTCATTCATAACCAATTCCACTTACACTTCCGCTTTCGCTAATAGAATCCCCGTCTGCTGTGCGTCATCCAGCTCGCGCTTGAGCAGGGTAGCCACTTCAGCAACATAAGGCTCTTTGACAATGTTATGCGTCCCTTCAATTTGGTGAATGACAAGATGCTCCGGTACGAGTTTTGCCCAACTTAACCCCATATTGCTGGCCGCATGTACGGCCGTTTCGCTGGCACGGAACAACACAACTTTGCCATGATACGGCCGTGGCGTGTAAGCCAGCAGTGCCTCTGTGTGGGCTTCCCACAAATAAGGCGAAATCAATTCCTGCGGCAGAGTGCGCCCCATTTTCAAATAAAGCATGGCCTGCCAATTCAAAAGCTGCACCTGAGTTCGCTTCCGCAGCCGCTTGGTACGGCCGTTCAGCCAGCCCCACCCACTGCGCACCAACCCATTTAACCCTTTCTGCATCACACGCTGCAAACGGCCTTGCGGCACGGCCGTTACCGGTTTGTGATGCCCATTCGCCTGCAAGCCTGTGCCATTTTCCGGCATTGGCCCAAGCGCAAACTGCCCATTCACCGCCGCCGACGTCGTGCCAAAGGAAGCAGCCAGCCGCACCCGGCCAGGGTCAATGGTGTCCAGCAGCACAACCAGCCCGACCTCCTCACCGGCGGCCGTTAACTGCTGTGCCATTTCAAACGCCACCTCGCCACCCATCGAAAAGCCGCCCATAAAGTACGGCCCTTCCGGCTGAATCTGGCGCATCGCTTCAATATATCTGGCGGCCATTTGCGGAATCGAGCGCAGGGGCGGCTGCTTGCCATCCACCCCATAGGATTGCAGTCCATAAAATGGCTGATCCGGCCCCAGGTAGCGCGTCAAGTCGTAGAAATTGAGTACGTTGCCAAACCCGCCGTGTACACAGAAAAACGGCCGTTTTGTGCCTTTAGGCTGAATAGCAACCAGCGGCGACCATTCTTGACGGGTTGGCTGAACACGTGTTTTTTCTGCCGTACTGGCCGGAGAAGAAACGGCCGTTTCGCCTGCCGCACCAACCGCCACCGGCTGCACCCCATACTGCGTCTGCAAAAAGGCCGCAAAATCAGCAATCGTCGGCGCTTCAAACAGCATCGCCAGCGACAAATCAACATTGTAAGCCTTCTTCACGCGGGCAAACAGCCGCACCGCAATTAAAGAATGCCCGCCCAACTCAAAGAAATCATCGTGGATGCCTACCCGGTCAATGCCCAGCAGCTCCTGCCAAATTTTGGCCAGCGTCTCTTCAATGCTGTTGCGCGGCGCTTCATAATCACTTTGCAGCTCAGGCCGCGACAGCTTCAGCCCGCTCTCTTCTTCTTCCGCTTGTTCGTTTTGCGCCATCAACGTGTGCAAATCCAGCGATGTCACATAAATTTGGGGCTGGGGATGTGCCAGCACCCGGCGGAAAGCCGCCTTCCCTTCATCCGGGGCAATGCCGTCTGTTAAAGCCAACTGCAACAGCGATTGTTCGTCACTTAGAGAAACGGCCGTTTTCCCTGCATCCTTGCGCAAACTCGCCGCCATCTCCGCATGTCCCACCCGCTTCATCATAAACTGGTCAATCTCCACCAGCACACGCCCTTCCTCATCCGTAATCACCACATCAAAGGTCGGCACTTCATTCTCAACAGAAGCCTCTCCATGCGGGCGGGCATAACTGTAAATCCGGCGAGACAGCGGCCGGTAAGCCCGCACCCGCTTGTAAGAAAGCGGCACAAAAAACAAATCGCTTTCCTCATACCCGGCCAACAAAGGCAGCCCAAAACTCGTTGCCAAATCCATCAGCGCCGGATGCAGCCCAAATTGAGCCAAATCATCGGCAAACGTTTCCGGCAGTTCCAGCAAAGCCAATGCTTCGCCATCTCCAAAATGTACCTGCCGCAAATTTTTCCAGCGCGGCCCAAATGCCAAAAATAGTTCCTGCCGGGTTTCCTGTTCGCCAGGCGCAAACGTAACCGTTTCTTTTTGGCAACGGGCAGCAATGGCCGCCACATCCAGCCGGGACGGGGCGTCGGCCAACGGCAGTACTTTGCCGCGTACATGCTCCTGCCATTTTTTCTCAACGGCCGTTTTACTGGTCACCGAAAAAGCAAACCCTTCACCATTCGCCGTCAAAGAAACCCGAACCTCTCGTGTTTCATCACCGGCCACCGCCAACGGCGACAAGAAAAACAGCTCCCGAATGTCAGCCCCACCGGCCACATCCCCGCGATTCAGTGCCGCCCGGGCCAATTCCAAAAAGCCCGTGCCGGGAATCAGGGCTTCGCCCTCTTTAATGCGGTGTTCGTCCAGCACCCAAAAATCTTTCACCCGAAAATCTGTGGCATAGGTTAATTCCTTGCTGCTGTCTACAACAAATCGTGCCAGCAAAGGATGGGGAGCATCTGGCCCAACCGGCAGGGCTTCATCAGCCACAAGCCCCTGCTGCCGGGCAGCGTCTACTGCCATCCCGACCTGCTGCCAAACGCCCCAGTTAATGGCAATGGTTGGCGTGCCGGTAACGGCCGTTTGCTTGTAGGCAAAAGCATTCAAAAAGGCATTGGCCGCCACATAATCCACCTGTCCCGCCGACCCCAATGCCGTGCTGGTAGACGAAAATGCCACAAAAAAGTCCAGCTTTTCACCGGCCAGCAGCTCACTGAGCAGCAGCGCACCCCGCACTTTGGGGGACAGCACGCGATCAGCTTCTTCAGGGGTTTTTAGGGAAATCAGGTTGTCGTTCAACACACCAGCCGCGTGAACCACGCCATGAATCGCGCCAAAGTGACGTTTTATTTGGGAAACGGCCGTTGTCAACTGTGTGCGGCTGGTCACATCGGCGGCAACAACCAGCACCTCAGCCCCGGCCGCCTCCAGTGCCTGTACCTGCCGAATCTGGCGGCTGGTACGGTCGTGACTGCCGTGCTGCTGCACCCACGTGTCCCATTCTTCGCGAGGCGGCAGCCCATTTCGGCTTAACAGTGCCAAACGGGCGTTTGCCGTTTCTGCCAAAAATTCGGCCGTCACCAGACCAATGCCGCCCAAACCGCCCGTTATCAAATACACCCCCTGCTGCCGGACTGGCAGTTGCTCCGGCGGGGCATCGTTCACTTTTGCCGGTTCGTAGTGCAGCGCCCACCGTTCATTTTGGCGCAGGGCAATAATGGGGTCACTTTCCACGGCCTGAATTTCGGTCAGGATGGCGGGCAGCAGGGTGTCGTAACGGCCGTTATCCAACACCGGCAAATCCACCAACCGGCAGTGCAGTTCAGGAAATTCACGGGGAATCACCTGCACCGGCCCCATCAGCGTTGCCTTTTCCGGATTCGCCAGCAGTTCACCGGCAGCCTGCTGCGTGCCATTGGTAAACACGTGAATCGTCACAGGTTCGCTCATGGCCGCCTCGCCCAATACCTGCGCCATAAAAAAGAGGCTGTAAAAACCCAGGTCCTGGTTGCGGTAATAATAATCCATCGGCCGGTCATCTTTGCGGCGGGTGTTCACCGTCCACAAATGCACAATGCGCTGGGGTGCGCGCCCTTCGGCCTGAAGCTGGTTGAACAGGGTATCGTAATCCACACGAGCGCGGGGGTTCAGGGTAAATTGGTGTCCCTGCCGCCGAAAACGTTCACCGGAAACGGCCGTCACCACATCATGCCCATCTGCCCGCAAACGCGCAGCCAACTGCTCTCCCAGACCCAACTCATCCTGAAATATCAGCCAGCGCAGTGATTCACCCATTTGCACCGGCGGCGTTTTAGCCTGCTGCCAAACCGGCTTGTAAAACCAGTCATCCAAATTGGGCATTTTTGCCAGCACATTAGGCGCGGCCACTGCCCCGGCATACAACGTCGTACCCGGTTCAATCCAATAACGCTGCCGTTCAAAAGGATAGGTGGGCAAAGGAATGCGGCAGCGCATCTCATCGCCGTAAAAAGCATCCCAATCCAACGGCACACCGGCCAGCCACAATTTACCCAAAGCCGTTAATGTAAACGCCACATCCGACATGGCTTCCTTGGGGTGGCGCATGGCGTTGAATGTGGTGTGGTTGTGGCCTTTGGCCGGATGCATCCGCACCAGAGAAGACAACGTTTTGCCCGGCCCAACTTCTACCAGCACGCGGTTCGGCTCTTCCAGCAGCCTGCCAATCCCTTCTGCAAAACGCACTGTGTGGCGCAGATGGCGCACCCAATAGTCGGGATTGGTGGCATCTTCCGGGCGCACCCATGTGCCGGTTACGTTGGAGATGTAGGGTTTTTGCGGCGGGTGAAAGTGGATGGTGCGCAAACGGCGGCCAAACTCTTCCAGAATGGGGTCGAGCATGGTGGAGTGGGCAGCAACATCAATTTTGATGCGCCGGTAGGAGACGCTCTTTTCGTCCAGCAGGGCGGCCATCTTTTCAATTGATTCACTGCGCCCGGACACCACACACAACTCCGGCGCATTGATGACGGCAATGTCTAAATCGTCTACCAGCAACGGCCGTACCTTTTCCTCTGGAAGCTGCACACTCAACATGCCACCTGAGGGCAAGGTTTCAAACAATTGGCCGCGCCAGGTGACAATTTTCAGCGCGTCAGCCAGTGAAAGGACACCGGCCAGGTGGGCGCTGGTGTACTCGCCCATGCTGTGGCCTGTTGTTGCCACCGGTTCAATGCCCCAGGAGGCAAGCAGGCGCGCCAGGGCAACTTCTGTCATAAAGAGCGCAGGCAGTGCCAGTGACGGCCGTTGCAAAACAACCGCCTTCTCTTCCGCCTCTGCCGGGTCACAGAACATCAAGCTCCGTAAATCCTCTGCCAGATAGCCTTGAACCAACTGCAAACATTCATCAATCACGGCTCTGTAAACCGGCTCCGTTTCGTACAAATCGCGCCCCATGTTTGGGTACTGCGCCCCGCCGCCGGGGAACATAAACACTACGGATGGCGATGTTTCGGCGGCTTTTTGGGAAAAGATGCGCTGGCGGTCGCCTTGCTGAAGAACGTTCGCGGCATCGGCCGTATCTTTAACGGCCACAATGCGCCGGTAAGCCATTTGCTGACGGCCAACTTGCAGGGTGTAGGCGGCATCGGCCAAGTTGACATCCGGGTTTTGGCGGAAAAAGTCGGCCAGGTTGGCAGTGGCTTTGTCCAGCGCGGATGGGGTTTTGGCGGAAAGAGGCAGCAGGAAATACGGCCGTTTCGCTTCATCCGGCGGTGCCAACACAGGCGCTTCTTCCACAATAATGTGGGCATTTGTCCCCCCAACACCCAACGAGCTAATGCCAGCCCGGCGCGGCTTGCTGCCACGCGGCCAGGGACGCCGTTCATGGTTGACAAAGAACGGGCTGTTTTCAAAATCAATCATGGGGTTAGGCGCTTCAAAGTTCAACGTCGCTGGCAGCACCTCATGTTTCAGTGCCTGCACCACTTTAATAAAACTGGCAATACCTGCGGCCGTATCCAAATGACCAATGTTGGTTTTAACAGAGCCAATACCGGCAAACTGCTTTTTATCCGTCGTCTGGCGGAAGGCCTGCGTCAAAGCCGTCACTTCAATGGGGTCGCCAATGCGCGTGCCTGTGCCATGGGCTTCCACATAATCAATGGTGTCGGCTTCCACCCCGGCCAGGGCAATCGCTTCAGCAATGGCGGCCGCCTGCCCATCCACACTGGGAGCCAGATAATTCACTTTGCCCGCGCCGTCGTTATTAACGGCCGAACCCTTCACCACGGCATGAATCGTATCCCCATCCTCAATGGCATCTGCCAGCCGCTTTAGCACCACAACCCCCACCCCACTGCCAAAAATCGTCCCTTCAGAACGGGCATCAAACGCCCGGCAGTGACCATCCGGTGACAAAATTTCGCCTTCGTGGTAAAGGTAGCCCTGCCGGTGAGGCAGTTCAATCGTCACGCCACCGGCCAGCGCCATATCACATTCACCATTCAGCAAACTTTGGGAAGCCATGTGAATGGCAACCAACGAGGTGGAACAGGCTGTTTGCACATTTACGCTGGGGCCTTTCAAGTCAAACAGATAGGAGACCCGCGTTGTCAAAAAATCTTTGTCATTGCCGGTATGGCGCAGCAAAAAGAAGCCCACCGACTGCACCAAATCGGGGTTTGTCAGCAAGTTTAGCGGCATGTAGGCGTTGTGACCGGAACCGCCAAAAACGCCAACCGCGCCATTCACCCGTGCCGGGTCATATCCGGCATGCTCCAGTGCCGTCCAGGCAATTTCCAAAAAATGGCGGTGCTGCGGGTCCATAATGGCCGCGTCTCTGGGACCAAAACCAAAGAAACCGGCATCAAATTTTTCCATATCGGCCAGCGGCGCGCCAGACTTAACATAATGCGGGTGGCGCAGTAAATGGTCAGGCACGCCAGCCGCCCGCAGTTCCTCATCGGTATAAAATGTAACGGCTTCGACGCCTTCGTACAGGTTGCGCCAATACTGCTCAATGTCCTGAGCGCCGGGGAAACGCCCGGCCATGCCGATGACAGCGATTTCTGTTCCTTCCAGGTTGTCTAGAATGGTTTGATTTTTCATAGATTTAGAGATTGAGATTGGAAATGAGTG
>CAZRIB010000228.1:0-6738 GCA_964600035.1 uncultured Ardenticatenaceae bacterium
GTCATCAATTAATTTCAAATTCCGTATTTAGCTCAGTTAACTGCCCGGTAACCATAAAAATAACCCGTTCTGCAATGTTGGTTGCCCGGTCGCCAATGCGTTCCAGACTGTGACCAACCCACAACAAAAAGGTTGCCCGCCGTACATACGTCTCGTCTGTCATTTCCTGCATCGTTTCCACAAACAACTTGTTGTATTGCTTGTCCAGTTTATCATCCCGCTTAACCATCTTTAAGGCCAGGTCTGCATCATAGTTAATGAATGCTTCAATGCCTTGCTGAACCATATCACGGGCACGTTTGGTCATTTTGGGTAATTTGTGCAGGCTGGCAATGTCATCTTCCTCTTCCATACGTTCCACCAAACGGGCAATGCCAGCCGCATGGTCGCCAATGCGTTCCAGTTCCACGGCCAGGTGAATTGCAGCGATAATTGTGCGTAAATCGATGGCCATTGGCTGTTGGGTAGCCAGCACCTTCAGACATTCTTCTTCCAGGCTAAAGCGCAGCAAGTTTATTTGTTCATCACCATGAGAGACCGTCTGTGCCAGGGCTACGTCACGGGTTTGCAAGGCGATAAATGCTTTTTCAATGGCTTCATCGACCATACTGGCCATGCGCAGTATGTTTTCGCGGATTTGGTTGAGTTCTTTGTCTAAAATTGAACGGCTGGCAAGGTGGCTCATAGCTATTTCTCCTGAAAAATAATGATTGATGATGAATGGATTAAAGATTAAAAGGGTGCCTGTCTTTCATCTTTAATTTTTTTAATCATTCAATCTTGGGTACGACTGCATTAAATCGTGGTTTGTCTATCACTATCACCAATGATTGAAATCATTGGCTATAACCAAAAGTACGTTAAAACGTACTAAAACGGCCACAAAAAGTCGATATTAACCCGTTTCAACGGGTTTCTAATTTGCAGCAAGGCATTTCAATGCCCGACAATGCTTTATGCTGTTCGTAGTTTGTTGAACAGCCGCATAATTTGGTCGCTGTCGTGTTGGGTGAATGGCTTGCCATGGCCACAGGCAATGATAGCGGGTGCTAACTCTAGCAGACGAATGGCAGATTGGTTTGCGGCCGTTTCGTCGGCGGTAATTCTGGGTGGTGTGCGGTTTAACTGGTTTTTTTGTGTGTTCAAGGCATCACCCGCAAAGAGAATGCCTTTGGCCGGGCTGTAAAATGAAAAATGATCCAGCGTGTGGCCGGGTGTTGCTATTGCTTGCAATCCGCCACAAGCGGGCAGGGTGTCACCATCGTGGACAATGTTGATGGCCTGTGGGGGGACGGCTTCGTAGCGGATGAATCGGCTGGCAATGAATTGGATGAGTGCGGGCAGGTGTTTCGGTGATTTGCCTGTTTTCAGGTATTCGGCCGTTTCTGCTCCGGCAAATATCGCTGCCCCAGACAGTTTTTGAATGGCGGCGGCACTACCGGCATGGTCTATGTCTGCATGGGTAATGATAATGCGCACGATGTCCGCCGGTTGTAAATTGAGCGATTGCAGCGCATTCCAGACAACGGTGCTGCCGCTGGCCGTGCCACTGTCTATGAGCGTCCAGCCGTCATCATCCTTACAAAGGTAGATATTGACATAACTACTCGCCAACCAATAAACATTTTCTGCAATTTCTTCCATCGTGTGCCCCTCTTACACGTAACCCGAAGTCCGTATACCGTTTTCCAACGAAATGACCGGAGTAGCTATACAGCGCTGCCAAGAAGATTTGTCAAATTTTTTAGCATGACCAAGCGCTTACCAGACTAAATTTGACAAATCTAAGGGTAGTGGACACGGAAAACGGTTTACTGAATACGGATACGCTTTATCTGTCGCGCCAAGTTATTTGCTGGTCTCGTTTGCTGTCACACTTTGCCCTTCAAGAATTTTGGCTGCTTTTTTGTCGAGTGCAGCGCGAATGGCTTGATAGACAGATTCGTCCATTGGTTTCTCTGCCCCTTGCTGCCGTTGTTGGCGCATGAAGCCTTTGACTTTTGTGTAATGCATGGCGGGAATGTCACTTTTGTCCAGGTCGAGGGTGTCCAGTCCTTTGGTTGTGAAGACAATCATGGGCGCGATGGGGATTTCTTCGGCTTCGGGGACTTCTTTGTGAATAAAGTTGATGACGTTTTGCACCATGGCATCGACTTCTTTGGTGGGGTTGCCCAGGTTTTCCTGGCCAAAGAAGCGGCGCAGACCAAGGCCTTTTTGTTGCCATTTTTCGCCGTCGACGCTGATTTCGCCGGTCTGGTATTTGGCGTTGATGACGATGATGCCGGTGGGGAGAAGCAGGATGTGGGGGGCTGGCAGGATGTAGTGATACATACGGCCGTTTCTGGCCACCTTTCTAAATGCCTCATCCAGCACTTCATCCGGGCGTGGGCTGCGCGTATAACGATGTGCCAAATAAATCCCCACCTGCGAAAACAGCCAGCCAACCAGCAGCGCCAGCAATTGCCAGAAAACCACACTTTGCAAATCACGTGTAAACGCCAAAATCAATCCTGCGATCAACGCAAACATGCCAATCAAGCTCAGGTATTGACTGACCTTTTTAAGGCGGGCAATACGTGCATCATCACGAATAACAACCATAATTTTTCACAGTGCCACAAGCCATCAGAACAGCTTGTATGCGTCTCCTTTTGTTAAGATGAAATTTGGGAAGCGTCAAACTTCCTTAAAATCAGGCAAGCATTTTGTCCGCCCAACCCAAACGAATTTGTCAGCACCACCTCAGGCGAACCTTTTCTGGGTGCGTTCGGTACATAATCCAAATCACAGTCTGGGTCTGGCGTTTCATAGTTCCATGTAGGGGGAATTATTTCCTTTTGCATGGTCAATACACTAAAAATGGCTTCAATTGCACCCGTACCGCCCATTGCGTGCCCCAACACAGATTTATTACTGCTAATCGGCATTTCATAAGCGCGTTCCCCAAACAATTTTTTGATGGCATAGGTTTCGGTGACATCATTCAGAGGGGTAGACGTACCATGTGCATTAATGTAATCAATTTCGTCCGGTTCAATGCCAGCGTCTTCAAGTGCCCACTTCATGGCGCGGACGGCTCCGGCCGCTTGTGGGTCTGGCGTGGCAACGTGGAATGCATCGGAGGAAGAGGATTGGCCTAAAAGTTCGGCATAGATGTTGGCGCCGCGCTCCAGCGCATTTTGTAATGTCTCGATGACGAGAATGCCGCTGCCTTCACTGAGAACAAAGCCGTCACGGTTTTTGTCGAATGGGCGGCTGGCTTTTTCTGGCTGGTCGTTGTATCTGGTAGAAAGGGCACGCATCGCGCCAAAGCCGGCAATGGCGGCTTCGTGAATCAGCCCTTCTACGCCGCCGGTGATGACCATGTCTGCCACGCCGCGCCGGATAAATTCCATGGCTTCGCCAATGGCTTGTGTGCCGGTGGCGCAGGCGGCGGTTACTGTGCTGATGGGGCCAAGTGCTTTGGCCAGCAGGCTGACGTGATGGCTGGGCATATTGGGCAAAAAGCCGGTCATGGCAAAGGGGCTGACCCGGCTGAAGCCTTGTGTTCTCAATTTAATCAGGTTTCGGTCGGCTACTTCAAAGCCGCCAACACCTGTGCCAATCAATGTGCCTGTCCGTTCGGGGTTGGGAAGGCCGTTTGCTAAACCGGCATCGGTAAGGGCAATTGTGGCCGCGGCCACTGCCAGTTGGGAGGCTCTGGACATGCGCCGGGCTTCTTTGAAGTCCATGTATTTTTTGGGGCTGAATTCTTTGACTTCGCCTGCAATTTTGGCGGGGAGTCCGGTGGGGTCGAATTGGGTGATGGGGCCGATGCCGGAACGGCCGTTTAGCAAACTGTCCCAACTTTCTTCAACCGTATGCCCCAAAGGGGTGATCATGCCCATGCCGGTAATGACAATGCGTGGACGTCCCCTTTTGTCTGCCAATGGAATCATGGTGTTTTTAACCTCTTGTTTATCAGGGCGTGGTGGGTGTGGTGTGTTGTGGTGTGGTTACGGCCGTGCCAAACCAGCAGCAATGGCAGCAATGACATCTTTTTCTACCATGCGGCGTGCCTGACCAACAGCCTGTTTAATGGCGTAGGCATTGGAACGGCCGTGTGCCACAATAACAGGGCCATTTACCCCCAGCAAAGGAGCCCCGCCAACTTCATCCGGATCCAGTGATGCCCGTACACGCTTAAAAGCCGGACGCGCCAGCAAGCCGCCAATCATCGTCAGCGGGGTGGCCATCATCTCATCACGTATCAGGTTAGACATATAGCCTGCAACCGCTTCGGCCGTTTTAATAATTAAATTGCCGGTAAACCCATCGGTCACACCAATATCTGCTGCGCCAGCCATGAACTCTTTAGGTTCGATGTTGCCGACATAATTTAAGCCGCTGGCTTGCAGCAGGGGGATGGTTTCTTTAATCAAGGTATTCCCTTTCCCTTCTTCTTCGCCATTGGAAAGGAGAGCAACACGTGGGTTTTCTTTATCCAGCACACGGGCCAGATAGAGGCTGCCCATAATGGCAAATTGCAGCAGATATTCAGGTTTGCAGTCAGCATTGGCGCCATTATCTATGAGGAGCGGCCGTTCTTTGGTGGGAAAGATAACCCCCAGGGCCGGACGTTTGACACCAGCAATGCGGCCTAGTCCAACCTGACGCAGCATGGCAATGCCCAATGCGCCGCCCGTGTTGCCTGCGGTTACAAACGCATCGGCGTGACCTTCTTTTACCAGCCGCATACCCACATGCATGGATGAGTCTGGCTTGGTTTTGACCACCTGGGAAGGTTTGTCTTCCATGGTGACGGCCTGGCTGGCATGGACAATTTCTATGTTTAGACCGGCTGTGTCTTGTGCTTTGAGTATGGGTTGAATTTTGTTTTGGTCGCCAACCAGAATGATGGTGTCGCCAAATTCGCGGGCAGCCATCACTGCTCCGACTACATCGGGTTCTGGGTGGTTATCGCTGCCCATGGCGTCAACTACAATTTTCATTGGATTGTTGCCTCGCGGATAAGAAAATAGAGTGTGCAATGGAGTGGATTCTAATGGTGGCCTATTATTTAGTCAAACCTGTGTACCTCTATGGCTGTCCTGTTTTTTTAGGGGGTTGGTGTGGTGTGGAAACTGTGTGGAAACGGCCGTTTCATGATAGCATTCCCCCCTTTGAAAGTAACGGGTTACGAATTACAAATTACGAATGATGAAGCAGCCCGTTGCGTTTGCACCTTACAGCCAGTCATCCACTTTAATTTTTAATCATTGACTTAACGATCTTTATTTTTGAAGGACAGCATGACAACATTGAAAAACCAATTTTTACTTGACCCTACGGTTACATTTCTTAATCATGGCTCATTTGGGGCATGTCCCAAGCCGGTTTTCCAGGCCTACCAACAATGGCAGCAAAAACTGGAGCAGCAGCCTGTTTACTTCATCAACCAAACCTTGCTGCCTGCGTTAGCCCAGGCACGGGAGGCGCTGGCCGAATTGATTCATGCCTCCCCCGATGACATTGTTTATGTACCCAACGCCACATTTGCTGTCAACATCATTGCGCGTTCGCTGGCGCTTGGGCCGGGCGACGAACTGCTGACGACTGACCATGAGTATGGCGCATGTAACAACGTGTGGGAATTTATGCGCCGCAAGCAGGGCTTTACCATTGTCCGCCAGCCTATTACCATGCCAGCAGCCAGTCAGGAAGAGATTGCGGCGCAAATTTGGCGCGGCGTTACCAGCCGGACACGTGCCATTTTTCTCAGCCACATCACATCTTCTACAGCAATGATTTTGCCGGTGGCGGAAATTTGCCGCCGGGCACGTGAAGCAGGCATTTTGAGCATTGTGGATGGCGCGCATGCTGTGGGGCAAGTGCCGTTGGATATGGCACAAATTGGTGCTGATTTTTACACCAGTAACAATCATAAATGGCTGTTGTCGCCCAAAGGTTCGGCGTTTTTGTATGCGCGGCGAGAGGTGCAGCCGCTGTTGGAGCCGTTGGTTGTGGGCTGGGGATGGGGTGAAAACCGGGCGTTGTCTGTTGGTTCGGACTTTTTGGACCATCACCAATGGTTGGGCACGAATGATTTGTCGGCGTATTTGGCGACGCCTGATGCGATTGTTTTTCGGCAGCAGTGGCAGTGGGATGCGGTGGCTGCGCGGTGTCATTTGCTGGCAAAAGATGCGCTTGCCCGAATTGGGGCGCTGACGGAACTGCCGCCGCTTTATCCGGCATCGGCTGATTTTTTCCGGCAGATGTTTGTTGCGCCACTGCCGCCTGTAGATGTGAAGTGGCTAAAGGAGGCGCTGTATCAACGGTTTCGCATTGAGGTGCCTGTGTTGTCCTGGCACGGCCGTTCCCTTATTCGTGTCTCCGTGCAGGGCTACAACACCCCGGAGGATATAGACCGGCTGATTGCGGCGTTATCTGTGCTGCTAAACCGCTAACGATGGATGATGCCTGCCTTGCTTATGCATTTGCATACAGGGGCAAAACGGCCGTTAACGTTGTCCCTTTCCCCGGAGCGGTGTTGATGTTTAGTTCGCCCCCAAGCAGGCGGGTACGCTCCTGCATCCCAAACAAACCACCGGTTGCGTTGGCGGCCAGCACGTCGCGCAAGTTAAAGCCGCGCCCTTTGTCTGCCACTGCTGGTTGGCTGACTAATCTCATAATTCACTGCGAAGGAGGCAAAGATCGCCAGGATTTCTCGACTTTTTCTCTTTGTGCTCTTGGCGTTCT
>CAZRIB010000229.1:0-2872 GCA_964600035.1 uncultured Ardenticatenaceae bacterium
GGCGTGCCCCTGTGCCATGAGTTCTTTGACTTTTGCGGGGGAGAGGGGGTCGGCTTTGGGTGTTTCCAGGGTTAACGGCCGTTTCCCTTGATTCGTCGCCACAATGTTCAAAATATTTGCCGGTTTTAATGGCTGTTCATCTTGCATATAGGCCACAAACCGCTCTTTGTTCTTAATGCGCAGCGCGTCATTATTGCGCCGTTCGTACCCAACCGTAGTGACAACCTTGCCACTGGTGACGCGGCCTCAGGTAGACCCGGCAAGATGACCGGGATAAACCTCCACGTAGTCGGGTAAATTCAAAAAACGAGGAATGGCGACATCAAACAGCACGGGCGCACCCTCTTCACCAGCCTGTGCCAGGTCTGGCCGGGCGACATCACCTACCAGCACAAAATCGGCCGTGAGGATAAACCAGGGGTCATTGCCGCGCGGGTAGTCGTACACCAGAAGGTTAATTTGCTCTGGCCGGTGGCCGGGCACATGCACCACTTCAAAGCCAACGCCGCCCATTTTAATCAGGTCGCCATGCTTGAGGCGGGTGGCTTCGTAGGTAATCTCTGCCAGTTCCGGCAGCATGAGTTCGCCGCCGGTGGCCTGTGCCAGCCGCCGCGCCCCAGAAACATGGTCAGCATGGCTGTGGGAATCAATGATGTAGCGGATCTTTGAACCTTTTGCTCTGGCAATGTCAAGATAGGGCTGGATGTCCCAAAGCGGATCGAAAACCATGCATTCATTGGTGCGCTGGCAGCCAACCATGTAGGCGGCACAGCCTGTTTCTTCTCGGATAATTGTTTCAAACCACATAATAACCTCCTCAAAAGATTATATACAGACCTGGGTTCCGTAATCCGTATTCCGTAATCTGTTTTCTATGTGCACTGGCTTGGGTGATTTTGTCGGAAAGTGGTATACGGATTACGGATTATGCGCACTAAAATTCCCTGCCTCTGAGCATACCATGCCAATACATGCGGGGTAAGCCATATGCTTTTAGGGCGTACATACTGTATCGTTCCTGGGATTGATCAAAGGGGAATGATTCCTGGGGAATCTTGTTGTAGTCGAACTCTGCCAAAACAAGTGAACCGTACCCGGTGACAAGTGGGCATGATGTATAGCCGTTGTAATATCCCGGTAGTTCTTGTCCGGCTATTTTTGCCAGCAGATTTTTAACTGTGGTGGGGGCTTGTTTGCGAATGGCTGCACCTGTTTTGGAAGTGGGTAAGTTGCTGCAATCTCCCAAAGCAAATACATTTTCGTAGCGTACGTGTTGGGTTGTGTTGGGATTTACCTCTACCCAACCGGTTTCGGCTGCCAATGGGGATTGTTTGATGAAGTCGGGCGCGCTCATGGGGGGGGTAACATGAATCATGTCGTAGTTGATGTTTACGGTTTCTTCTGTGCCCGTTTTTACAAATGTGGCAACTTTGTTGTCAGGATCAAGCGCGGTTAACTCATGACCAAAACGGGCGTCAATGCCGTAACGATCTATCACTTGCATAAGGGTGTCGGCATATTTTTTGACACCAAAGATAACACCAGACGCAGTGCCAAAAATGACGTTGCTCTTGTTTGCGATGCCTCGCTTTTGGAAGTTATGGGAAGCCAGGTACATGATCTTTTGAGGCGCGCCAGCACATTTGATGGGGGTGCTGGGCTGGGTGAATACGGCCGTTCCCCCCTGAAAGTTCTTGATATTTTCCCAGGTTGAAGCAACCGTCTCGTAGCTGTAATTACTGCATACACCTGTACCTGGTTTTCCTACACTTTCAGCCAGTCCGGGGATTTTGTCCCAGTCAATTTGGATACCAGCCGCCACTACCAAATAATCATAGGTCAGCGTATCACCACCCTTTAATGTTACCGCATTGTTATCCGGGTCAAAGGCTGTTACATAATCTTGAATCCAGGTAACGCCAGAGGGGATAAAATCGGCTTCATTTCGTACCGATTCAGTACGATCAAAAACGCCACCACCGACAAGCGTCCACAGCGGTTGGTAATAATGTTTCGTCGATGGCTCAATCAGGCCAATTTTAGGGGGATTCGGACTGTTCACTAATTGGGCTGCTACAGTAATACCGGCTGTGCCGCCGCCAACGATTAAGACTTGATGATGTGTAGTCATTTCTCTGTTTCTCCTTGTGTATATTGTTTTGTTGCGGCTCCGGCCCATCCCTAAATTTGTACTAAATAAGTGTCAGGTTGTTAGGTCCCATTAAACAGATGTATTGGACTGTGAAAACGCGGTGACTTAGAGGCATTGTTACTCGCGTTCTATCGTCATGATGATGATTCGATGGTTTCTCCAAAAGCACGGCCAAAGTTCAGCAGAAAACCCAGGGCTGTTTGCAAGTTCGGGTCACGAAGAGCGCCAAGCAAATCAAATAACCCTGCTTTTTTGGTGGGCGTTTTATGACCAACTACCAGTGCATGTGCGGCATATCCCAGCAGTTGAACCGCCTCAGGCGACAGCATACCATCTTTTGCCATGAGCAGTGTTTCAAACAAATTGTCCAGGCTGTGGAGCGTTTCCGGTTGAGTGGCCTTTTCAATAATGGGAAGGGAGGCCCACATTCGTTCTTCGATGTCGATGCCATTTGCTGCGGCCTGGCGGATGGTGTCGTCGGCGATGTCGGCGACCATGCTTGCCATGCCGGGCAGTTGTTCGATGAGGGTGAACGTTTTTTCCAACTGCTGTGTCATTGCCGGGGCGGTGAGCTTTTCAGCCAGGACAAGGGCATTGTGCAGACGTTCTTCGATGTCGATGCCATGTGCTGCGGCCTGGCGGATGGTGTCGTCGGCGATGTCGGTGACCATGCTTGCCATGCCGGGCAGTTGTTCGATGAGGGTGAACGTTTTTTCCAAC
>CAZRIB010000229.1:2972-6721 GCA_964600035.1 uncultured Ardenticatenaceae bacterium
CTTCGATGTCGATGCCATGTGCTGCGGCCTGGCGGATGGTGTCGTCGGCGATGTCAGTGACCATGCTGACCATGCCTGGCCCTTGTGTTATGGCTGTTACCAGGGTGTCAACCGTTTGTTCCAGGGCATCGATGCGATCCAACAGTCGGTTTAGCACAGTGGCGATGTGGGGATCGTTTAGTCGCGCTTGTAACTGGATGGAATTATTGTTTTGTCCATTTTCCATAAAAACCTCCTTTGGGGCTGCCTGGTACCCGTATTCAGTAACCCGTAATCCGTTTTCCGTGTGTGCTACTTCTGGTAACTTCGTCGGAAAACGGTATACGGACTTCGGATTACGTGTACTAGTATACGATATACCAGAATTTCTTCTGGTTGTTTGATTCCAAGACGGCCGTTTTGCCTCGAAACGGCCGTCTTTTTGGCTAATTTAGTCCGCTCCAATTACTTCATTTTCCTCTGTTTTTAGCCCGAACGGCCGTTCCGGCAGTTTGTACGCTTCTTTGATGGGTTTGAGCGGCCTTTTTAGCCAATACGGCCGTCTCGTACCATCCGGGCTAACAGTTACGGCACTGCGCGTCAGCGCCACCCATTCACGGTACACCTGCATCGACTTGTTGGTGTCTACCCACACATCCCCGTACTTTTCGCCGGGATGGGCTTTGTACACGTTTACTGCCTTTTGCAGCCAACAGTGCGCGCCGCTGAGGGGGTCGGGGTGTACCGCGTGTGTCAGGTTTTGGTGGACGCCGACCTCTTCCCACCAGATGCGGCTGGTATCCGGGTCAAATGTTTCCCAGGAACGGCCGTTTTCCAAAATATTCAACTTGTGTTCACTGCCATCTTCCTCCAGCCGCGCCAAAGCCGTCATACCCGGGTTGCCGCCCATATTCTCTTGCAGCCGCCAGCGCCCCAGATGGTGGCTCATGGCAATCACCCCGGGCTTAATCCCTTCCGTCACCCAAACCTTGTCCACAAAATAGCCGATTTCTGTTTCCACATGCACCAAATCGCCCGTTTTTACCCCCAACCGTGCCGCGTCACTGGGGTGCATCCACACCGGGTTTTTATGGCTGATTTCATACAGCCACTTGGCGTTGGCGCTGCGCGTATGGATGAGTGTGGGCAGGCGGAAATTGGGCAGCAGCAGCATTTCGCCCTTGCTTCTGTCAATGTTGTCCGGGTGGACATGGCTCTTGAGCGGCCAGGGGATGGTGTATTCTTTCTCCGGCCAGCCCCACTCGTAAAGGGTGTTGCTAAAAAATTCAAATTTGCGGCTGGGTGTGCCTACGCCAACTTTGGCTTTGTTGTCTACCATTACGCCAACTGTTTTGCCGTCCACCACAACCCGTTCAGAATCGTCAACCGTCAATTGTGAATCATCAATTGCTAATTCTTTTTCGTATGGCACGTAATTGTTGGCTGTGACTTCGAAAGCCCCGTATTTGCGCATGTATTCAAGCGGGGTGAGACCTTCGGAAGCGGCCGTTTCCGGCAAACCCGGCACACTATTTTCAAAAATCCACTGATAATACTCGCTCACCGTAATGATTTCGCCGGGACGGTACGGGCTTTCAAAATATTGCCGGATTCCCAAACTGCCATCCGGGTCCATGTGGGCAGACAGTTCAATCCACCACTCATTTTCTTCCCAAACCTCGCCGGGGTTGGCTTCATACGTAAAGCGGACAGGAATCCCCGCCTTTTCCATGGCCACACGCCGCACCGGCTGGCGGAAGGCAATCCACTGCCCGGCATGGGTTTCCTGGCTCATCAAGTCGTGGCGTTCACCAGAATGCCCCATCGGCAGCACATAATCCGCAAACCACGCCGATTCGTTCCAGGTGGGCGTGAGCGCGACGTGGCACTTGATTTTCTCCTCATCACGCAGTGCTTTCAGCCACATAAAGCCATCGGGGTTAATCCACATTGGGTTATAAACACGGGTAAAGTACACATCAATGTCGCCGCGTCCTTCTTCCAAAAAGTGGGGCAGCAGGAAGCTCATTTCATAATGAGCAAACGGCCATTCATGGGGAATATGCAGCTCATTCCAGGTGTCACCGGGGGGTGGGGTGACAAACGGCTTGGGGACAAATTTGTTCCAACTGTTGGCGCTGGTTCCGCCGGGCGTGCCCACACTGCCGGTCAAAATATTGAGGAAGAAGAGGCAGCGGGCTACTTGCCAGCCTCCCAAATTGCCGATGGAGGCACTGCGCCAGGTGTGTGTTGCTAATTTACCGTCGCAGTTGGCAACATATTCGGCGGCTTCCCGCACACGCTCCACCGGTACTTGCGCTTCTTTTGCTGCGCGCTCAAAGGTGAATTCACCGTATAAATCTTTAAGAACCGCATCAAAAAGGTCAAAATCGGTAAATGGTAATTGGTAATTGGTAATTTGTGTTTGCAAGTCTGAATTACCAATTACTAATTTACCTTCTTTTATTGCTTCCAGCGTTTCTTTCCAATTGACCCATTTGCGCACAAATTCTTTGTCATACAGGTCGTTTTGGATGAGGTGGTTGGCGATGGCCAGCAGAACGGTTTGTTCGCTGCCGGGCCAGGTGGGCAGCCAGACATCGCTCATGGAGGCGGTGTTGCTCAGGCGCGGGTCAAAGGTGATGATTTTTGCCCCTTTCATTTTGCCTTCGATGATGCGTTGGGCGTGGGGATTGAAGTAGTGGCCTGTTTCCAGATGGCTGGAGATGAGCAAGATGACGCGGGCGTTGGTGTGGTCTGGGCTGGGACGGTCGAAAGCGCCCCACATGTAGTAGCCCATGCGTGCCCCGGCAGAGCAAATGTTGGTGTGGCTGTTGTGGCCGTCTACGCCCCAGGCCTGGATGGCGCGATTCGTATATCCGTCCTCGCCGGGGCGGCCTACGTGGTACATGATGCCGTCTTTGCGTTTCAGGCGGCTTTCGCGCATTTTTGTGCCAATTTCGGCGAGGGCTTCGTCCCAGGTGATGCGTTTCCATTTGCCTTCGCCCCGTTTGCCGACGCGCTTGAGCGGGTAGAGGATGCGTTCGGGGTCGTAGATTTGGTTGTGGGTGGCGGGGCCTTTGGCGCAGTTACGGCCGCGACTGCCGGGATGCCTGGGGTTGCCTTCAAATTTTTTGATTTCAAACGTTTCTTTGTCAACGTAGGCAAGCAGGCCGCAGGCTGATTCGCAGTTGAAGCAGACGGTGGGGATGAGTTGGTAGCGGCGGGCTATTTTGTGAGGCCATGCCTTGCCGTCGTATTCTACCCAGTTGTCCCAATATTGAACGGGGGGGTAGGTGGAGAGACGGCCGTCTTCCTGCTGCACGGTGACCATCTCTACCTCAGCCGGATCATATTCGGCAAATTGGGGCAGTGCCTGCCCGCCGGCATTGGTGATGCCGTTTACCTGTTTGCGGGGTGGGGGGGTGCCCACTTTGAGCATTGTGTTGAGCAGATTGAGTATGCCTTTCTTGTCACTCATGGTTTTTCTCCGAAACGCTTCTCTAAAAATGGGACACGGATTAACACGGATGAACACAGATAAGAGATGTGTCCCGTTTTCATTCATTTGCTGGTGCCGCGCAGCGGCGTAGTGTCTGTCCTGAAAATAGGACGCAGATTAACGCAGATGACGCAGATAAAGAACAAAATTTGTGTTAATCATGTAAATCTGCGTTCCATTTTTCACTATGCGGTGCCGTCTGGTGGCATGTTTACTCCTTCGAAAATTATGAATTATGAATTATGAATTATGAAATATGAAGCAACTC
>CAZRIB010000230.1:0-6684 GCA_964600035.1 uncultured Ardenticatenaceae bacterium
AAACGGCCGTCTACACCCCCCAATGGCCTTATTTATCACAGGCCGCCCCGGAAAAGGAGTTGGCGGCGTTGTTTGGGCAGGCCATCCGGCTGGCCGGTATTGATTTGCCGCAAATTGATGGAAATACGCTGCGTTTTGCGCTTTACTGGCAGAGCGAAACGGCCGTTTCCGAAAGCTACACCGTTTTTGTCCATCTGCTGGATGAAACCGGCCAAATTGTCAGCCAGTGGGACAAACCGCCATTTTATGGCCTGGCCCCCACCAACTATTGGCAGCCCGGCGACATCGTGCGAGACCCAATCACCCTTGCTTTGCCCGACGAACTACCACCCGGCCAATACCGGCTGTCTGTGGGGCTGTACTTGCCGGAAAGCGGCCAACGTTTGCCAACCGGCAGCCAGCAAGATGCGGTTGTGGTTGATGAGGTGGTTATTTCACCGTAAGCGGGGGCAGTGTGACGGCATCCTGTCCCGTTGGCGTGGTTAGCCGGGTCCCATTTTGGCTGTCGTACATGCCAACATAAAGCTGGTACGTGCCCGGCGGGGTTTCTGGTGGGATGGCCAGTTGGTAGGTATCGTGGATGGCCTGCTCCTTTTGCCAGCAGGTGGGCGGCCAACTGCCCTGCACCGGCCAATTGTCTTGCTGGGCGAAAATCTGCCCATTGTTATCCGCGAGATGGACGAAGACGGTGTACGGCCGTGACACCTGCTTCTTTGCCTGCCAGAACAACGACAGCGTGAGCGTCTGGCCTGCTTTCAAAACAGATCCATTCCCCTGATAGCCCAACAGCACAATTTCATCGCCAAGTTCAATGTTGAGCGGGGTGGCGTTTGCCAATGTGCTGCGGTCAGCCAGAAAAGCGGTGTTTGGGGGCGTGGGCTGCACAATGACAGCAGAGATGGGTTGCCAGGAAAACCCCACAGCGAGCAGGAGCAGCAGTTGGCCGCCAACCAGTGCCAGTTGGGTGTGGCGGTTTTGGATGCGATGGAAAGAAACGGCCGCACCCAAAACAGCGAGCGGCATCAAAAAAAGCCAGATACGGCCAACTTCGCCGCGAGTAGAGCCGGAAAGGTCAAGCAGAATGAGGAGTACAGCTCCTGCCGCTGTCCAAACCACAGGTGAAGAGGGTCGCGTTGACTTTATCCCTTGCACTACTGTTTGCCCAAAGCCAAAGATGGCCGCCAAACCGGTAAACAAGGCAACGTCTACCAGATTTCCCCACAGCCAGGTGGTGTAGCTGCGCTGACTGGTCGCCAGATTGTAATGTTGTGCCATGCCGGTGCGGGCAATTTCCCAGGGGGGAACGTGCCAGCCAAGCCAGTAAATGCCCCAAATTGAACCAGCCCCAAGGGCAAAGGCGAGTGTACTTTGCCACCAAAAGGCTGCATTTTTTGTGTCTGCTTGCCACCAGTGCCACAGGCCAACAAACAGCAGCACCAGCCCCAAAGCGGCGTTGCCCAATGACAAAAAGCTGCTGATGGAGAGGAATAGGCCGGACAGGAAGAGGTGGGGTAAACGGCCGTTACGCAGGCCTTTGTCAAAAAACAACACGATCAGCACAGTTAGCAAGACGTAAATTTGGTCTGGCAGGGGGGCAAACAAGGCCAGCGCGGGTGTGGCGGCTATGAAAACGGCCGTTAACATACCTGCGCCCGGCTGCAACTGCTCCCCAAACACGTATGCCGGCCAGACAGAAAGTGCCGCCAGCAGCAGCGGCAGCCACGCCCAAACCACAAGCGCGGCGGCAGTTTGCGGCGGCTGGGCAAAAAGCCATAAATCTGTGCAGCGGGCAGCCCAGGCAGGCTGCGCCAGCCATTTTGCGGCGTCGGGCACGCGGCCTAACAGGGAGATGGCAGCCCAATTTGCCACCACCAGCCCCGGCGGATGGGTGCGGGTGTGGTCTGATTCGTAAGCGGCCATTTGCTGGGGATAGGTGCGGAGGGTGTCATTCAGGTTGGGGGTGTTGGCGGCTGTCCAAAAGTAGCCGTTGGTTTGGACGGCCAGCGTGCGGTTGATGAGTTCTGCCTGTATGTTGGGGTTGTCGGCATAAAGGATGCCAATTTGCAAGGACAGGAAAGTTAAGGTTAACAGGGTTAGTCCCACCCAGGCGGGAAATTTTTTGCGCTGCCAGAGGGCGGTTACGGCCGTGATGCCTGCTGCGGCCAAAAATGCAGCCCACCAGCGGTTGACAGGGCGGAGATGGTAGGGCCAATGCCAGACGGCCGTATCTGGTGCAGGGCCACGCAAAAGCGGCACTCCATCTGCTGTGATGAGTAAAAAAAGCACCAGTGCCACACCTAAAATCGCCAGAGGAGTCAAAGCTTTGCGGGACATGGGCGGGAAGATAGCCGACTCGCTTTTCTTTGTCAATTGACGGTGCACCGGTAGAATTGCCGACGGGCTATTTGCTTGGAGAGATGCTTTGTGAAAAAAAAGAGACCGGCATGGGTATTGGCAGCAGTGGGCATTTGGCTGGCCTATGCCTTGTTAGTAAGCAGCGCACTACAAAAAAGCGCAACGGTTGATGAACAAAGCCACCTGTTTCGCGGGGTGGCTTATTTGCGTGAAGGCGCAGTCCATTTTTTACTGGGACATCCATTAGGGGGCAGTATCTTGTCGGCACTGCCTGTTTTAACGGAGCCTGCGCTGCCGCTGCCCGTTGATACCCAGGCCTGGCAGGACGGCAATTGGTCGGTGGCCGGGGATATTTTTTTGTGGCGGCTGCAAGTGAATCCGTTGAGGGTGATATTTTTGGGCAGGCTGCCCGTTATTTGGGTGACGCTGCTGTTGGGGGCGCTGGTTTTTCGTTGGGGGCGTGAAGCGATTTCGCCGCTTGGGGGGCTGGTGGCGATGGGGCTGCTGTTGTTTGACCCCAATGTGCTGGCACACGGCCGTTTCGTGACCGACGATATAACGGTTACGGCAGGGTTTGTGCTGACGGTGTATGGCTGTTGGCGATGGGCCGGCGCGGCACAAGAACGGCGCTGGTTGTGGCTGGTGGTGGCGGGTGCTGGCCTTGGCTTTGCTTCTGTGATGAAGTTTAATGCGGCGCTGCTGCTGCCGGTAACGGCCGTTCTGGTTTTCTGGACCAGTTGGCGGCAGCGTGGTGAGACATCAACTCTCCGGGTTTTGGCTTCTTCCCTGTTTGCCACGGCCTGCATTTGGCTGGTGGGCGGGGCTGTCATTTGGGCGGCTTATGGCTTTTCTTTTCGCCCGCTGCCCGGCGGCGCATTTTGGGATGATTTGTTTTGGGTGATGGATTATTTTGCCAAACCGCATGGCGGTTATCTGTTCGGGCAGTCGTCGCCAACGGGGTGGTGGTACTATTTCCCGGCGGCTTATTTGCTCAAGACACCGCTGCCCACGCTGTTGTTGTTGGCGGTTGGGCTGGTTTTAGGGGTGGCAGCGGCCGTCAAGAAAAAACGGCTGCCAGAAACGGCCGTGTTTTGGCTGGTTCC
The DNA here is from genome assembly GCA_964600035.1 of uncultured Ardenticatenaceae bacterium. Lineage (GTDB taxonomy): Bacteria > Chloroflexota > Anaerolineae > Promineifilales > Promineifilaceae > CAZRIB01. Next base: position 3,459 of record CAZRIB010000230.1, read on the forward strand.
GGCTGTTTTTTACGGGGCGGCTTCCCTGAATACCACGCTCAACATTGGCTACCGCCACTTGCTCCCCATGCTTCCCTTTTTAGCCCTGCTTACAACGGCGGCCTTGCTCCGTTCGGTTAACCGCTGGCCTCTCTATTTGGCAGCAGGCGGAGCGGCGAGCGTGGTGTTGGTTGCTCTCTGGCAGTGGCCTCATTATGTGCCGTTTTTTAATGTGCTGGCTGGCCCGGAGACAGTGCATTGGCAGTATCTTTCGGATAGTAATATAGATTGGGGGCAGGATTTACCGGCGTTGGCAAAGTGGCAGCAGGAAAACGGCCGTCCGTTAAAACTGAGCTATTTTGGCATGGCACACCCCAGCGCCTATGGCGTGGTGGCGGAAATGCTGCCCACCTGGCCGCCGGGACCGGAGCAAACGCCGCCCTTTTTCCAGGCTTTTTATCCGCCAGACCCGGCGCCGGGTGTGTATGCCATCAGTGTGACAAATTTGCACGGTGTGGTGTTGGGGGAGAATCGGGAGATGTTTGCCGGGTTCCGCCAGCGCGAACCGGACTGGGTGGTGGGCGGCAGCATTTTTTTGTATGAGGTTGCGCCTTCTGGCCCGCCGGTGGATGTGGCTTTTGCCGGTTTGGTTCCGGCGGAGATGGATGAGACGATTTACGGCCGTTTTCAAAGCAACGATTGGCGTGTACGCTGGTTCGATGCCCGGACGGCGCTGGTTTGGCCGGGCGGGCAGGGCTGGGTTGTAACGGCAGGCCAGAAGCCAGACGTGGCATTGGCCTCTTTCTGGCCAGATGAACCTGTGTTGTCTGTGCCGTCACAGGGCGGGCAGGCGCTTTATGCCCTGGCTGCGCCGCCGGATGCTTTGCTGAATTTGCCGCCGGTTGATTTTGGCGGGGTGGTGGCGCTGCGCGGCTGGCAGCCGGTTGGCGATTTTTCTGGCGGTGAATTTTATTTGTTGACGGCATGGGAAGCGTTGGCAGAGACGAAACGGCCGTTGAAACTGTTTGTGCATGCGTTGGATGAAAATGGGCAAATCGTCGGGCAGTGGGACGGACTTGATGTATCCTCCACACATTGGAGAGCAGGCGATATTTTTGTACAATCCCACCGTTTTGCTGTGAGCCATCCAGAAAGTGTGCAGCGCATTGTTGTCGGTGTTTATGATGGCGCAACTTTGGAGCGGTTGGCAGACCCTTATGAATTAAAGGAGTAATTTGGAAAGATGTCCGGGAAAGTTAAGTTTTGGCATGGGATGGATGCCCGCGCAGGGCTGATGTTGGCTTTGGTGATTGTTTTGGCGGCTTTTTATGCTGTACAGACACAGGCAAAAGAAACGGCCGTTTCCAGCCAGATTGTTGATATTGAACGAATCAGCGTGGGGACCAATGGCGCTCAAACCGATGGGTCGTCCTTTTTTGCCTTTACGTCAGTTGATAACCGCTATGTTGCCTTTCATTCCTGGGCAAGCAACATTTCTGCCGACCAGACCGGGGAAAATTGGCTGGATGTGTTTTTGCGCGACAGGCAAACCGATACGACGATAAAAATTACAAACGGGATTGATGGCCCAACGAATGAGGACAGCTTTGACGCGGTGTTGACAGCAGACGGCCGTTACGTGGTCTACACCTCCTACGCCTGGAATTTGGTTCCCAACGATACCAACCGGGATGCCTGGTCTCGTAACGGACTGGACATCTTTTTGTATGACACCCAAACCCAACAGACACAGCGGGTTAGCCTGACACATGATGGCAAAGAAATTCAGGGGAACAGTTCCGGCATTATTTCGCGGGATGGTACGTGGATTTTGATGGATAGTGATGGCCCCGGTATTTTGCCGGGGAGTACACCGGCAGGCAGTAATTTATATTTGCGCAACTGGCGGACTGGTGAAATTAAGTTGTTGGTGGCTGGCGGAGCAAATGGCTATTTTACGTCCTGGTGGCCGGACTATGATGCCAGCCATGCGGCATTTTCTTCGACGTTTGACCATTTGGCGGCAAATGATATGAATGGTGAACAAGATGTATTTTTGGTCGATGCCAGTACGGGGGCCATTACGTTGGTGAGCCGCAGTATAAATGGGGGCAGCGCAAATGGTAAAAGCGGCCAGTCTATTATTTCGCAAGACGGCCGTTATGTGGTTTTTGTTTCCTATGCCTCTGATTTGATTCCAAATGATACCAATGGCGTGGGTGATATTTTTGTCTATGACCGCATAACGGACAGCCTTGAGCGGGTTTCTGTGAGCAGCAGCGGTGAGCAGGCAAATGGCTTGAGCCGTGACCCGTCTATTTGTGGCAACGGCCGTTACGTTTCCTTCTCCTCAGACGCGACCAATTTGGTCGCCAATGACACCAATGGCAAGCGCGATGTCTTTGTCCATGATATGCAAAGCGGCGAAACCTTTGTTGCTTCAGTCAACAGCAGCGGAGAACAAACCAACGGCAAGGTACACCGGTCTTATCTGACATTTGACTGCCGGTATATTACCTACGCCTCCGATGGCACGAACATTGTGCCTAACGATACCAACAACGCCCGCGATTTGTTCATGGGGCGCATTTACCGCCAGCCAGATTTTTCTGGCTCTTCTGCTGTGTTGACCCCTGCCCAGCCCGGCGGCACGACGACCTTTAGAAGCACGATTGTGAACAATGGCACTGACACAACAACGGCCGTATTGTGGGTTCCCATTCCGGCCAATACGTCGCCGGTGGTTTCTTCTTTGCCGTTGGGTGCTGTGTACAACGTCAGCCAAAACCGGGTGGAATGGCAGGGCAATGTTGCGGGCGATTCACAATATGTTTTCACCTTTGATTTGGTGGTTGACAGCGGGCTGGTGGACTTTACGCTGTTGACAACGGATGCCACGTTAACAGGTGACGGGCAAACACGGACGCTGCATGGCGTAACGGCCGTAAACGGCATTCCCGTCTTTCTGCCGGTTATAGCCAACGAGTGATTGGGATGTCAGGAGAATAGTCAGATTGTAAGCGTTCAGTTGGTCAGCTAGTCAGCCAGCCAGCTTCATGGCGTTTAGCTAAAAAGTTGTTAATCAGAGCGAGATTCAGATAAAAATACGATATGTTTGGCTAACCTAATCAACAGTTCCTTGCTCTGGAAAAAAGGCTGACAAGCTGAACTGCTAACAGCTGAACGCTTACGTCGGATTTTACTTTCAGGAGAAACCATTACGTCAATCCTAAACAAACGCCTCCAG
>CAZRIB010000231.1:0-1400 GCA_964600035.1 uncultured Ardenticatenaceae bacterium
GCATTTGCCCTGAGTAAATATCAGTTCAAGGGGCGGACGGCCATCTTCCTGTTGATGATCGGCACGTTGATGGTGCCGCTGTCAGTGGTGCTGGTTCCGGTTTTCCTGGTGATCAACTTTGTGGGCTGGAATAATAACTTGTGGGGGGTCATTATCCCCGGTGCGGCAACGCCAACAGGCATGTTTCTGCTGCGTCAGTACATGCTCACCATTCCTGATGAACTGCTGGATTCGGCACGGATTGACGGAGCCAGCGAGTGGCGTATTTATACGCAGATTATTTTACCCCTGGCGAAACCGGCGCTGGCCGTATTAACGATTTTTTCGGTCATGTGGCGCTGGAATGATTTTTTGTGGCCGCTGATTGTGTTGAGTAAGAGCGAGTTGTTTACCCTGCAAGTAGGGCTGAATTCATTTCAGGGTGCGCTTAACATTCAGTGGCATTTGATTCTGGCAATGACAGTGCTGACACTGCTCCCAGTGACGATCATTTTTGCCTTTTTGCAAAAGAATATCACGACTGGCATTGCGACGACGGGGATGAAGTAGCAGTTTTCAGCAAGCAGTTTTCAGCAACCGGTTATCGGTGATAGCTGGCAGGTAATCGTCCAAGCAACGTAGAAAAGAAAATTGAATGAGTGTGGTGGGAAACGGCCGTTTCCATTCAAAAAACGGCTCGTCTTGGGTTCGCATTGCTAATTATCGCCCCCCACTCCAAAAGCAAACCAAACAAGGAGCGTTAAAATGAAATTTTTCCTGGACAGCGCCATCGTTGATGAAATCGAATATGCGCTTGACGCCTGGGACATTGACGGCGTAACCACCAATCCCCGGCACGTGCAGGTTTCCGGCAAGCCATTCCTCAAAGTAGTCAATGAAATTGGCGCAATGATGAAAGGGACGAACAAGACCGTCTCGGTAGAAGTAAACCCCCACATTTTGGATACCGACGAAATGGTAGCTGAAGCGGAGAAGCTGGCGGCCATGTGCCCCAACTTTGTCATTAAGCTGCAATGTGTGGAAGGTACATTCAAGGCAGTGCGGCTGCTGAAAGAACGAGGCGTACGCACCAATGTGACGTTGGTCTTTTCGGCAGCACAGGCACTGCAAGCGATGCGCTCCGGCGCGTTTTATGTGTCGCCGTTTGTCGGCTGGAAGGAGTCGAATGGAGAGGACACTCGCCAATTTATCGAGGATATTGTCGCTATTCGAGACAATTTTGGGTTTGAAACGGAAGTGCTGGTGGCTGCTTTGAGAAACGGCCGTCAAATTGTGGATGTGGCCGTTGCCGGAGCTGACATCGTCACCGCCGGTTTCGCCGTTTACAAAGACGCCTTCGCCCATCCCTACACCGACATGGGCATTGGTAAATTCATCAGCTTCTGGGACCAAACAGCGTA
>CAZRIB010000231.1:1500-6681 GCA_964600035.1 uncultured Ardenticatenaceae bacterium
ACCGAAGCGCTGCACGGCGCAGAACTCCAGCTTGTAGACATCAACGAACCCAACCTGGAAATCATGACCAACCTGGCGCACCACATCAACAAAGAATGGGGCGCAGGCTGCACCATCAACTACACCACCAACCGGCGGGAAGCCCTGCCCAACGCCGACTTTGTCATCGTTTCTGTACAAGTCGGGCAGCGAGAAACCGTGTGGGAAAAAGATTGGAAAATCCCGCTCAAGCATGGTGTGCGCCAGCCCTACGCAGAAAACAGCGGCCCCGGCGCGTTTGCCCACACCGCCCGCAATCTCCCCCTGATCATGGAAATTGCCCGCGATATGGAAGAGCTATGCCCGGACGCCTGGTACATGAACTTTGTCAATCCCATGATCCGGTTGACCTGGGCTGTGAGCCGCTATACCAAACTCAAAGTGGTGGGGTTGTGCCACCAGCTCATGTGGGGGTACGCGCTGGCAATGGGCATCCTCGCTGACCGGTACGGCGTAGAAGTGCCGCCCGGCTTTAACCTGCACACCAACTATCAGAACAAGCCATACCTGGAGCCGGTGATGCAGGCCGGTTACAAATATCTGGACATCAAGGCGTGCGGCATCAACCATTTTTCCTGGGCTTACGAGATTCGGGATCGGGAAACAGGCGAAGATTTGTACCCACTCATTCGAGAACGTTGGTTTAACAACTATCGCCCTGATTTTGAGCCACTTTCCCGCGAGATGTTCCAGATTTTTGGCCTGATGCCTACTCCCGGCGATTCCCATCTATGCGAATTTTTACCCTGGACGCATGACCCCATCACCAAGCCCTGGGAGAAATACAACCTGACGCTGCAAAGCTTCACCGGCAACCACAAACGGCGGGCAGATCGGCTGCAAATTGCCAAAGACATTGTGGCCGGAAAGCGGTCAGTGGAAGAACTGCGCGGCCTGCGCAGCGAGGGTATCCCTGAAATTATTGAGGGGGTGACGTTTAACCGGGACATTTACATGCACCAGCTTAACTTACCCAATCACGGCCTCATCCCCAATTTACCGGAGGGGGCTATTGTGGAAGTACCGGGCATGACTTCTGCGATGGGGGTGCGCGGCCTGAATATGGAACCGCTGCCGGACGGGATTGCGGAGTTGTGCCGTCGGGAGCTGGCCTACAGTTCGCTGGTGGTGGACGCGGCGTATCACGGCGACAAGGATCTGGCGCTGCAAGCGCTGCTGCTGGACCCGTTGATGAATGACATTGACCGGGCGAAGGCGATTTTGGATGACTTTTTAGTGGAGTTTGCGGAGTTTTTGCCGCAGTTTAATTAACGTTTGTAAATAAGTTGGCGGTTTTCAGATTGGTTCAATCTGGCAGATTGAACCAATCTTGCCTAACGCTGTGGCCGAGAGGCTTGATAGTTACTGGCATTTTACGTTTCACGCCGCCGATAAATTAAGGAAAGTGATCAATGAAAACCTATCCTTTGTATTTGAATGGACAGTGGGTGACAACAGAAACGACGATTCCGGTGGTGGATCCGGGAACGGGTGAAGCGTTTGCGAAGGTTTGTACGATTGACCGAAACAGGACACGGCAGGCACTTGTAGATGCGCAGGCGGCGCTGCCCGGCTGGCGGTCGCTGACGGGGATGCAGCGCGGTGATTATTTGCTGGCGATTGCTGCTGAGGTGCGTAAGCGGGCGGATGAGATTGCGGAGGTGATGACGCGTGAGAATGGTAAGGCGTTGGCGCAAAGCAAGGCGGAGGTGAATGGTACGATTGATCATTTACGCTGGTTTGCTGAGGAGGCGCGGCGGGCTTACGGCCGTATCGTCCCCCATCAAGCCCCCGGCAAACGCCATCTCGTCCTCAAGCAGCCCGTTGGCGTGGTTGGGGCTATTTCCCCCTGGAACTTCCCACTGATCTTGTCCATCCGCAAGGCAGCCCCGGCATTGGCCGCCGGCTGCACGGTGGTACTCAAACCGGCCAGCGCCACACCGCTGTGTAATCTGCTCTTTGCCGAATGTGTGGCGGCGGCAGGCGTTCCGGCGGGTGTGTTCCAGGTGGTGCTGGGACGGGCTTCTGAAATTGCCGCTGAAATGTTGGAGAATCCGATTTGCCGCAAAATTTCTTTCACCGGCTCCACGCCGGTGGGGAAGCGGCTGATTGAAGGGGCAGCAGCGACCTGCACCAAGCTGTCTCTGGAACTGGGAGGTAATGCGCCGGTGATTGTGTTTGCGGATGCGGATATGGAAACGGCCGTAAACGGAACCCTTCTCGCCAAATTCCGCAACACCGGCCAATCCTGCATCGCCGCCAACCGCATCTACGTCGAGCGCCCCATCTACGAACAATTCCTGACCCAATTCGCCGCCAAACTGCAAGAACAAAAAATCGGGCACGGCCTGGAAGAAGGTGTCGAAATTGGGGCCATGATTGACGAACAGGCACTGGAAAACGCCCTCAAAATGATAGACGACGCTGTTGCCCAAGGCGCGCGGCTCATTTGCGGTGGCAAACGGTGGGGCGACAGCGGCACATTCCTGGAACCCACCATTTTGGCCGATGTACCCGACGGGGCAGGCTGTATGAACGAAGAAATTTTTGCTCCCATTGCGGCCGTTGTCCCCTTTGACAGTGAAGAGGAGGTGATTGCCAAAGCAAATGATACGGAGTACGGGCTGGCGGCCTACGCCTTCACCAACAACTTGCAGCGCGCATGGCGCGTCGCCGAAGCGTTAGAAGCGGGCACAGTCGGCATCAACGACGGCGTTCCCTCCACCAGTAACTGCCCCTTTGGCGGCTACAAAGAAAGCGGCTGGGGACGTGAACTGGGCATCGAAGGTATGGATGCCTTCATGGAAGTCAAACACGTGTCCTTTGGCGGCATGTGAGGGCTTTTTTGTAACTGAAGATTAGAGATTGGAGATTCCAGGCTCCAATCTCTAATCTCCAATCTCTAACTTTCACAAAGGAGTGTGATCAAAATGACGATTCGAGTGTTTGTAATTGACGACAGGGACAACGTGGCAACCAATGTAGCCGACGAAATCCCGAAAGGGACCAAAGTTGAAGTAAAAGACCAGGTAATTGAGGCGCTGGATGACATCCCCTATGGGCACAAAATGGCATTACGGCCGATTCCCAAAGGCGAAACTGTGCTGAAATATGGCCTGAGCATTGGCACAGCGACCCAGGACATTCAGCCGGGCAACCATGTACATACCCACAACGTGGAAAGCAATCGTGGCCGGGGCGATCTGGTCAAAGACGCAAATGGGCAGATAAGTGCATAAAGCATTAATACGGAACGCCAGCATCCTGCTGGTACGGCCGTCCGGGAGACGGCGTTCCCAAAAAGGAGTATGAAAAATGACAGAATTCTGGGGTTATGTTCGTGAAAACGGCGCTGTAGGCGTTCGTAATTATGTGTTGATTTTATCGGCGACAGTGTATGCCAACCGGCTGTGTGAACGGGTAGCGGACGTGGTGCATAACGCTGTCCCCATTGTGCATCCATTGGGTCGCTGCCAGGTGCAGCCAGACCTGCGCATGACTCGCCGCTTTTTGGCCGGAACCGCCCGCAACCCCAATGTGGGCGCGGTAGTCATTGTGGAGCATTTCCGCGAAGAAGGAATGACAGCCGATGATTTGGCGCATGACATTTCATCAACCGGCAAGCCGGTGGCAGTGGTTAACATGCGCGGCGAGGGCGGCCTGATTCATGCTACCGAGGTAGCCACGCGCTACGCTGCCGATTACGCCCGAATGCTCAGCGATCTGCGCCGGGAACGTGTACCGGTCTCCAAGCTGCTGTTTGGCACAGAATGCGGCACATCGGACACCACATCCGGGCTGGCAGGTAATCCGGCAACGGGTGTGTGCATGGAGAAAATCATTGCCGAAGGTGGCCGTGGCATTTTGGCCGAATGTACGGAATGGATGGGGTGCGAAAATTGGTTGACCAGCCGGGCACGCACACCGGAAATTGCCGAGCAGATTATCGCGGGCGTCAAGCACATGGAGCAGCGTGCATTGGCCAGCGGCGAGGACATTCGAGGTTCGCAGCCGACGGGCGACAACATGGTGGGCGGTCTGACAACGATTGAAGAGAAGTCTATGGGCGCAGTGAAGAAGGGCGGTAATGCGGAAGTGGTTGGCTATCTGGACATTGCGCAAGAGCCGGGGAATGAGCCGGGGCTGTATGTGATGTATGGCCCGGGACATGGCGCGGAATCGATTAGCAGTATGGCGGCGGCGGGCTGTCAGGTGCTGGTCTTCTCTACTGGCGGCGGCCATGCCTCTTCCCATCCCATTATGCCGACGATTAAGGTGACAGGGAATGCCCGTTCTTATGAATTGATGAAGGACACGGTTGATCTGGATGTGAGCGGTATTTTGCGCGGTGAGATGTCTATTGAAGATGGCGGTCAGGTGATTTTTGATGAGGTGGTGGCGGTGGCTAACGGCCGTATCACCAAATCGGAAGCACTGCGTGACGACAACAGCTTTGCCATCCACCGTATTGGTGTCAGCATCTAGAATTGTGAAATGAGAATTGTGAATTGTGAATGATCTTCCAACTTCACAATTCACAATTCATCATCCATTATTCATTATTATTCATGTCTTCTTTTTCGCTGCCATACGGCCGTTCCGCTCTCACATTCACCCTGCCCGACCGATTCCAGCCGGAGGTGATTACCCTGTCTCCGAATCCGGGGGTGGCGGAGCCGGAAACGGCCGTTACCGATGCGCTGAATAACCTGCTGGGCGGCCTGACGTGGGAAACGTTCGCCGGAGTGCAGTCGGCGGCCATCGCCATTAACGACAAAACGCGGCCAGTGCCCCACCACCATTTACTGCCCCCTCTGCTTGCCCGGTTGGAAGCGTTGGGGCTGTCGCCGTCACAAATCACGCTCATCATTGCCACCGGAACCCACCCGCCTATGCCGCCGGAGGAATTTACGGCCGTACTCCCCCCGGAAATCATCGCCCGCTATCCCATCCTCTGCCACGACACAGACGAAACCGAGAACCTGGCCTACCTGGGCAGCACAACACGAGGTACACCCGTCTGGATAAACCGCCACTACCTGGCCGCCGACCTGCGCATCGTGGTGGGCAACATCGAACCCCACCAATTTCAAGGCTTCTCCGGTGGTGTCAAAAGCGCGGCCATCGGTCTGGCAGGACGGG
>CAZRIB010000232.1:0-4993 GCA_964600035.1 uncultured Ardenticatenaceae bacterium
CATTCGCGAGGTGTTGTTGTTCCCTCATTTACGGGAACGCACAGATTCAGAGGAGTCTGTGCCGGAAGCCACTGACCACAAGGAAGGATAATGGGGGTCACTCTTTGTTTTCGGCAGGGTTTCGCCGGTTGACGGCCGTTTCCCCCCTCGTTATAATCAAAATCAACAACCAAACCAGACAAAAACAATGACGAAGCCAAGTAAGGCGACATCACTTTCAGAGAGTTGGCGGACGGTGCAAGCCAACAGTGACCAGCCCGAAATCCCCTTCCGAGTTGTGGCCGAAAAGCAGCAGCAGAAGGTTTACCGGGTACGCCCGTTACAGCGTCAACAAGGCAGGCAGCAGACATGCCTGCGAATCCAGGTGGCACCACGGGCCTCCTCGTCCTGGAAAGGCGAGGAGGCTTTTTATATTTTTTAAGATTAATGATTAAAATGACTTGCAACCCGCAGCATGCCACCCGCGTTAACCTTTACTCTATGAATCATCAATCTTTGCATTCGAAGGAGAGACCATGTTAGACATCAAACTGATTCGGGAAAAGCCGGAATGGGTAAAGGCGCAAATTGCCAAACGCAATGATAACGCGCCCATTGATGAAATTTTGGCAGATGATGCCCGGCGGCGTGAACTTATTCAAGAAGTAGAACAGCTTCGACAAAAACGAAACACCAGCTCGCAAAGCATTGGCCGTCTGATGGGGCAGCTTAAGAAGCTGCAAAAGGAGCTGAAACAGGCTGGAGACGATGCCGAAAGCCTGAAACAGCAAATTGCCGCTTTGGAAGCACAGGCAGAGCAGGCAAAAACCGAAACGCGTGCGATTGGTGACCAGATCAGCCAATATGATGAAGAACTGCGCGAGGTAGAAGCAAGATTGCATCAAAATTTGTTGTGGGTTCCCAACATCCCGCATGAAAGCGTGCCGGTTGGGCCGGATGAAAGTGCCAATATCTTTCATGAACCACAGGGCGCACCCAAGCCGGAGTTTGACTTTGAACCGAAACCGCATTGGGATTTAGGGCCAGAGCTGGACATTATTGATTTTGAGCGTGGTGTGAAACTGAGCGGCAGCCGTTTTTATGTGTTGAAAGCTGGCGGCGCCCGGTTACAGCGGGCCTTAATTCAGTTCATGCTCGACTACCATTTGAATCATCACGGCTTTACAGAAATTTATCCGCCGTTTATGGTGCGCTCGGCGATTTTTGAGGGGGCAGGGCAGCTTCCCAAGTTTTATGACAATATTTACCGGGATGCTGAGGAAGATTTTATGTGGTTGGGCACGGCCGAAATTGCTTTGACCAATTTGCACCGTGACGAAATTTTGGACGAAGCCGACCTGCCCTTGAAATATGTGGCCTACACACCTTGCTGGCGGCGAGAGAAGATGAGCGCAGGTAAGGATGTGCGCGGCATCAAACGCGGTCATCAATTTGACAAAGTGGAGATGTACCAATTTGTGCACCCTGATACCAGCTATGATGTGTTGGAACAGATGAAGCAGTACGCCATGGACATTTGTGATGCGTTGGGCTTCCATTATCGGCTGGTGGATTTAAGCACCGGGGATATTGGGTTTGCGATGGCCAAAACGTATGACATTGAGATTTGGGCGGCTGGCTGCCAGGAATGGCTGGAGGTTAGCTCGATCAGTAATGCGGAAGATTTTCAGGCGCGGCGGGCGAATATCCGTTTTCGGCCAAAGGATGGCGGGCGTGTGCAGTACCCGCATACGCTGAATGCCAGCGGGTTGGCTTTGCCTCGTGTGATGATTGGGGTTATTGAAAATTACCAGCAAGCAGATGGTTCGATTGTGGTGCCTGAGGTGTTACGGCCGTATATGGGCGGTATGGAACGCATCACAAAATAGGATTGGAGAGTAGGCACATGACAAATAAAGAACGCCCCTGGGGAGTCACATTAGTAATGGCCGTGCAGGCTGTATCCGGGTTTATGGCTATTTTAGACGGCAAAATTTTGGCCGACATTGGCCGGGAAGCCGCCAAAATGGGCGACAGCGATGGCAATATCCTCTACGCCATTGCACTGGCCGGTTTAATCATCGGTATCCTGTCGTTGGTTTGTAGTGTTGGGCTGTGGTTTATGACCAAATGGTCGTGGGGCGCAACATTAATTATTCGGGTACTGGATGTGTTATTAGGGGTGGCAGCCGCATTTATGGGCACACCTAATTTACTCGGTATGCTGATCAGTGCTGCCATTGTTTATTACATGCTGCAAAGAGGGACGCGAACTTCTTTTGGCGTGCTGGCTGCGCCGTGACAGCCCTTGTCGCAAAATGAGTTTGAGATTTACGGCCGTTCGTCTTACAATCCACCCTCCACCCACATTGTAGGACGTAACGGCCGTATGGATCGCAAAAAAATCTTACCCATCTTCTTTATCGTATTTACCAACATCCTCGGTTCTGGTGTCATCATCCCCATTCTGCCGCTGGTCGCAGAAGGCCAATTCAAAGCCACCCCATTTCAGGCAACTGCATTAGCAGGCGTATTTTTTGCCGCCCAATTTATCGCCGCCCCCTGGTTAGGGCGCATCTCAGACAAAATCGGCCGTCGGCCAGTCCTCATCATCAGCCAGATAGGAACCGTTTTTTCCTTCATCCTCTTCATTTCAGCGGCTCCCATTGGTGCATTGGTAGACGGCTGGCAAATTGGGCTGCCTGTAACCGGCGGCTTGATCATTTTGTACCTTGCCCGCATTTTAGACGGCATAACTGGTGGCAACATCACCACCGCCCAGGCCTATATCACTGACATTTCTACGCCACAGACACGCGCCCAGGCATTGGGCATTATCAGCGGTGCTTTCGGACTGGGGTTCATTTTTGGCCCGGCATTTGGCGGTTTTCTGGCAGATATTAGCCTGACCGCTCCCTTCACCGGTGCGGCAATCATAACCACGGTGAGCGTACTGCTGACGACCTTTTTTCTGGATGAATCCCTGCCGCCGGAAAAGCGGGCACATTTACAGCCCGAAGATGACGACATTCCCGTAAAGCAGTTTTTGGAACACCCCACAATCTTTCGTATATTGCTTATAACGTTTATTGTAACGGTCGCTTTTTCTGCCCTGCAAAGTACATTTGCCTTGTTCGTGGAGCGTGTTTTTTACCCTGGTCTGCCATCTGGCCGGGTAGCCCGCAATGCCGGTTTGATATTGACGGTTGTGGGTGTGGTAACTGTTATTACCCAATTGGCGTTTATCAAGCCGCTGGTCAATCGGTTTGGGGAGCGGCTGGTGGCAGTAATTGGACAGCTCAGTTTGCTGGTGGCGTTTGCCGGATTTGTGCTGGCGGCACAGCCTTTGTATGCTTATTTGTTGGCTGTTCCTCTGGCTTTTGGCACAGGGGTGAATCAGCCTAGTTTGCAGTCGCTGTTGACGCGGTTTGGCACGGGGCTGGAACGCGGCCGTTTGTTGGGTATGTACCAATCTGCCCGCAGTTTGGCATTGATTTTTGGTCCAGTGTGGGCCGGGTATGTTTTTCAGGAATTTAGCCCGCGTGCGCCGTTTGTGGTGGCTGTGCCGCTGTTGATGTTGAGTGTTTTGCTGACGCTTGATTTGCGGCGGCATGATATTCCTGAGCATGAGGAGTTAGGAGCAGTATAAGCGATGTTGTTGCAGATGGCTGTTGGCTGGCAGCGCTGGCAGGTGGTGGTTTCTGCCCGGCGGCCAGGGAAGGCAAATGGGTTTGGCAAGATGGTGATACGGGGATTAACGGCCGTTTACATACTCTGGCTTGCTTACGTTTTCATGGTTCAACCAGGCTGGCTCCACAGCCTGCCACCTTATTTACAAGAGATGCGCCGGTTGGCCGAATGGGGGGCAGGCATTACGCTGGTTGTTGTGTGGGCTGCCTTGTGGTGGCGAAACAAAACCGTCCAGCCGCCGCCATTACCCATCTTCAAAAAATCCCAACTGCTCGAACTATCTCCCCGCGAATTTGAACAATACGTAGCCGAACTGTTCCGGCGCAAAGGTTACCGGGTGAAGCTGAGAGGCAAAAGCGGCGATTTAGGCGTCGATTTGGAAGTGATTAACCAAAAGGGACGCAAAGCCATTGTTCAATGCAAGCGATACCACAACCGGGTTGGGCCGGAAATTGTGCGCGAACTGTTTGGCACAATGGTACATGAACGGGCCGCCCACAGCTTTTTGGTGACATCGGCTGATATTTCTGATTCGGCGCGGGAGTGGGCTTTGGGTAAGCCGATGACGTTGATTGACGGCGATATGTTGGTAGAAATTGCGTCTGCGCTGCGCGTGCAGTTAAATACCAAAAAGAAGCCTGTTCGTAAGCGTGGCTGATGGATTTTGTACAGCGTACCCAGCAAACGTATGTGGCGATTGCCCGCCGTTATTTTGAGTCGAATCTCGATCGTTCCCCTTTGCTGCCCCATTTGCAAACTTTTTGTGCCCATTTGCCTGCCGGGCGGCCGGTGCTGGATGTGGGGTGTGGTCCCGGGTTTGATGCGGCCTGGCTGCGGGGGCATGGGGTGATGGCGTATGGCGTGGATTTGTCGTTGGCGATGATGCAGACGGGACGGCCGTTTTTCCCTCAAGTTCCATTTACCCAGGCAGATATGACCCATTTGCCGTTTGCCAGCCATACTTTTGGCGGTGTGTGGGCTTCGGCATCGCTGCTGCATATTCCCCGCGAACAGGTTACGGCCGTGCTGGCCGAACTGCGCCGGGTACTGCTGCCCAATGGCGTGTTTTATCTTTCTGTAAAAGCAGGTGACGGGGAGGGATGGGCAGGTAAGCCGGGCAAAAAGCGTTTTTTTGTGTATTGGCAGCCAGCACAACTGGATGCGGTGTTGGCAGATGCCGGTTTTACACAGCTTGAAGGGAATCAAATGGCGGTGCGGGGTGTATGGTTGAACCGTTTGCTCAAAAAAATTGAATGACGGGATTTTTCCGGCAGAAAAAATTGATGCAGCAGGTGGCAGGTTTGTAGGTTTGCAGGTGGCAGGT
>CAZRIB010000232.1:5093-6677 GCA_964600035.1 uncultured Ardenticatenaceae bacterium
GTAATTCGTGATTCATAATTTTTCGAGGAGAACCCATGTCCACAAACGATATTTCTGTCCAAATTGACAGCCACATTCAGGAAAACCTGGATTATTGGCTGGAGCAGCTGTCCCGTTTAGTTGGACAGCCCAGTGTGTCTGCCCAAAATTTGGGCATAGACGACTGCGCCGCCCTGGTGGCCGATATGTTGAAAGAACAAGGATTCAAGGCCGAAATCATGCCGTCGGATGGTTACCCGGTGGTGTATGGTGAAGGCAAAGGTCGCAGCGACAAGACATTGCTCTTTTACCTGCATTATGATGTGCAGCCACCAGAACCGTTGGAGTTGTGGGAGTCGCCGCCTTTCACCATGACCATTAAAGGAGACAAGGCGTATGGCCGGGGCATCAGCGACGACAAAGGCCATATCATTTGCCGGTTGGCCGCGTTGGCGGCCGTGAAAGAGGTAATGGGTGAACTGCCGTGCAATGTGAAATTTGTGATTGAAGGGGAAGAGGAGGTGGGCAGCCCCAATATGCCCGCTTTTGTGGAAAAGCATCAAGATAAATTGGCCGCCGATGCCTGTATTTGGGAATTTGGCGGTGTTGATTTTGAAGGCCGCCCAACACAGACGCTGGGTATGCGGGGGATTTGTTATGTGGAATTGTCGGTGGAAAGCATGACCATTGATGCCCATTCCGGTTTGGGTGGGTCTGTTTTTCCCAATGCTGCCTGGCGGCTGGTGTGGGCGCTGAATTCGTTGAAGGATGAGAATGAGCGGATTTTGATCCCCGGTTTTTATGATGATGTGATACCCCCTACTGAACGTGATCGGGAGCTGTTGGCTGCTTTGCCGAATGATTTTGAGAAGTACCGGCAGATGTTTGGTCTGGATGGTTTTTTGTTGGGGATGACGGATGAGATGCAGTTGAAGGAAACGGCCGTGTTCCAACCCACCTGCACCATTTGCGGCCTGACAAGCGGCTACCAGGGGCCTGGTTCCAAAACCGTCCTGCCAGCCAAAGCCAGCGCCAAAATCGACTTCCGCCTGGTGCCAGACCAAAAACCAGACGACATCGTCGCCAAACTGCGGGCACATTTGGATGCACAAGGCTTTTCCGATGTGAAAATTACGCTGTTGGGCGGCGGCCGTCCAGCCCGCGTTGATCCCGATGACCCCTTTGTGCAGCTTACCAACAAAGCCGCAGAAGAAGTATATGGCGTGCCGCCGTTGATTGAACCCATTATCGGCGGCAGCGGCCCCAACTACCCATTCATTCACGTACTGGGACTGCCACTGGTTTCTGCGGGCATTGGTTACCCTTATGCCCAGGTGCATGCCCCAAATGAAAACATTCACCTGCCTACATTTGTGAAGGGCATTCAGCACACAGCCCGAATTATTCAGCGTTTTGGCAGTGACGGGTAAGTGATTACAAATTTTTTACAAACTGGGTAAACCTTTTTAACAAGCATATGTCATTCTTGTAATTGTTCAGCTAATAAGCTGGTTGGCTGGTTAGCTGATAAACGAAATGCTTAAAACACAATTACAGGAGAATGACAAATGCGTAAATTTATGTTGTTGGTTGTATTGGTTCTTA
>CAZRIB010000233.1:0-4228 GCA_964600035.1 uncultured Ardenticatenaceae bacterium
TCGGGTTACGTGTTCTATTCTCCGTGCAACTCGGTGTTCCATCTGAACGGATACGTCAACTGCTTTAATCATTGAGTCTGCCGAAAAAACCGCAAAGCACGCAAAGAGCGCAAAGAAACACCAGAGAAAAAATCCGTGAAATCCGTGAAATTCGTGGCTTTTTCGGAGCAGTCATCATTAATCATTCAATATCAACCAGGAGTGGCACATGATCACCATTAAACCAAATGACCCATACAATCAGGAGCTTGTGTCGCAGGCACACCCGCCAACGTGGGAAAACCCGACTGCAAACGGCCGTTACAATTTGCTCGTCATCGGCGGCGGGTCTGCCGGATTGGTGAGTGCGGCCGGTGCGGCTGGCGTGGGGGCAAAAGTCGCGCTGGTGGAGAAACATTTGCTGGGTGGCGACTGCCTGAATACGGGTTGTGTGCCCTCAAAAACGGTGCTGGCTTCTGCCAAAATGTTGGGCGAAATTGGCCGTGCCCACCGCTTTGGCGTACATGTTCCTGAGGGAACGGCCGTTGACTTTGCCGCCATTATGACCCGTATGCGCAAGGTCCGGGCTGGCATCAGCCACCACGATTCGGCTTATCGTTTCCGCGATTTGGGGATTGATGTATTTTTGGGAAACGGCCGTTTCACCAGTCCCAACACCTTCGAAATTGACGGCCAGACCATCCACTTCAAAAAAGCAGTCATCGCCACCGGCTCAAGAGCCGCCACCTTACCCATTCCCGGTCTGGCAGAAACTGGCTTTTTGACCAACGAAACCTTTTTTGAGCTGACCGAGCAGCCCAAACGGCTGGCCGTCATTGGGGCTGGCCCCATCGGCGCAGAGCTGTCCCAGGCCATGCAGCGATTTGGCACGCAGGTGACCTTGTTCGACATTTTGCCCCAGGTTTTGGGGCGAGAGGATGCCGAGGCTGCCGCCATTGTGCAAAAACAGATGGCTTGTGATGGCATTCAGCTGCGTTTGGGGGCGGCGATTTCGCAAATTACGGCCAGCCCGGAAGGGAAGGTCATTCATTATGCGCTGGATGGTGAAGAAACGGCCGTTACAGTTGACGAAATTTTGCTGGCCGTTGGCCGCCGTCCCAATGTAGAAGGGCTGAATCTGGAAGCGGCAGGCATTGAATACACCCGAAAAGGCGTGACCGTGAATGACCAACTGCAAACCACAAACGCCGATGTGTTTGCGGCCGGCGATGTGGCGATGAAATACCAGTTTACCCATCTGGCTGATGCCGCCGCCCGCATTGTGGTGCAAAATGCCCTGTTCATGGGGCGCAAAAAGCAAAGCGCACTGACCATTCCCTGGGTGACTTACACAGACCCGGAGGTGGCGCATGTGGGTTTGTATGACCATGAAGCAGAAGCACAGGGTACGGCCGTTGACACCTTCATCACCCATCTCAAAGAAACAGACCGGGGGCGTGCCGACGGCATAGAAGACGGCTTTGTCAAAATTCATGTCAAAAAAGGAACTGACAAAATTTTGGGAGCCACCATTGTTGCGCCTCATGCCGGTGAAATGATTAACGAAATCACCCTGGCAATGGTCGCTGGCCTCGGCCTGAAAACGCTATCCCAGGTTATCCACCCATACCCCACCCTGGCAGAAGCCATCCGTAAAACAGCTGATGCCTGGAATCGCACGCGCTTGACTCCTGCGGTAGAATCCCTCTTCAAAAAGTGGCTGCGCTGGACGCGCTGAGAAAATGGAAAATGGAGAATGGAAAATCCCCAATTTCAGTAGATACAGAAACTGCCACGAATTACACAAATTTCACGAATTAAAAACGTGTTTTTCGTGTCATTCGTGGCGAAAATTTGGATCTACTGAATCTCCAATCTCTAATCTCCAATCTCCAATCTTCATTCAACCAAAAGGGGTACAATGTCTCAAACATTTGATGTTGCCATTATTGGGTCTGGCATTGCCGGGTCGGCGCTGGGCGCAATTTTGGCACGGCATGGCATGCGCGTGGTGATTTTTGAAGCAAAAAGTCACCCGCGTTTTTCTATTGGCGAGTCGCTCATTTTAGAAACGTCTGAAATGATGCGGGCAATGGCTGATTTTTATGATGTGCCGGAGCTGGCTTATTTCAGCTCTGAAAATTTCTTCCCGTTTGCCGGTTACCAGCATGGGGTAAAGCGCCATTTTGGTTTTTTGCATCATCAGCCCGACCAAAAGCATGATAAGCGGCGCACGCTGCAAGCCATTATTCCCAAAGAGCCGCATGGTCATGAACTGCATTTGTACCGGCAGGATACGGATTATTTTTTGATGAGTACGGCCGTTTCCTACAACGCCACCGTCCTCCAAAACACCCCGGTGACAGACATCACCCTGTCACCGGAGCGGGCCACCATTACCACCGCCAGCGGCCAGACCTACACCGCCAAATACCTGGTCGATGCCGGTGGTTACCGTTCCCTGCTGGCCGAAAAATTCAATTTACGCCATCAAAATCTGCAAACGCAATCCCGCGCCATTTTTACCCACATGATAAATGTAGGCCGCCCCATTACAGATTTGCCGGGCAGTGGGTATGACCTGCCTTATCGCATGGCAGAAGGAACGCTGCACCATGTTTTTCATGGCGGCTGGCTGTGGGTGATTCCGTTCGATAACCATCCACGTGCCACAAACCCCTTGTGCAGTGTGGGTCTGCTGCTTGACCCCCGTCTGCATCCGGTAAATGATGCAGTTTCTCCGGAGGAAGAATTTTTTACTTTTATCAGCCGTTTCCCAGACATTGCCGCCCAGTTTCAACAGGCTAAAGCCGTTCGTAACTGGGTGCGTGCCGGGCGCATTCAGTATGGAGCCAGTCAGGTGGTGGGCGACCGGTGGGCGCTGTTGGGGCATGCGGTCGGTTTTGTTGACCCGCTTTATTCTAAAGGGTTGTATGCTTCGTTAACGGCCGTATTCCTGCTGGCCCATTTGCTGTTAAAGGCACAAAAAACCGGCGATTACTCCCGGCAGGCCTTTTTGCCATTGGAAACCGTCTCGTGCAATTTTTTGAACACGGCCGACCGGCTGATTGCCAACAGTTACAAGGCGTTTCAGCATCCAAAACTTTGGCAGGCTTATGCCGTGATGTGGCTGCTGGGCGCATATACCGAGCTGGTTAAGCTGAATGCGATGCGTGCGCAGGCCAAGGGGAGCCGGGATGCGTATGTGTCGCAGCTTGTGACATTGAAGCTGGCTGGCGGCGGGTATGGTGAATTTGACCAGATTGCCGACGATATTGATGCGTTGGTAACGGCCGTAAATCCCACCGACGAACAAGACGTTGCCCGCACATTTGCCCAGATGAAAGCCCGTTTTGAAGCAGTCACCTGGCTGCCATCGCCATTTCAGGCATTGTTGGCAGGCAAAACCTATCTGCCCAAAAACAAAATTCGGCTGGAACTCATTAAGCCGGGTGCTGGATTTATGGGCAGTGGTGCATACCGGCAGCACTTTTTTGGCGAGATGTCGTTATTTTCCTTTTTGCAGTATGGCCTGCGGGAGAAGGTGCGTTTTCATCCGGCTGTGCTGGCTTACCGGCACAAGCGAAGCGTGATGGGGTGATAACTCTCCAACCTCTAGTACCCGTATTCAGTAATTCGTAATCCGTAATTCGTAATTCGTGTGCGCTACCTCTGGTAATTTTGTCGGAAAACGGTATACGGACTTCGGGTTACGGGTACTCGTCACCAATCTCAAAAACTAATAGGGAATTCTGGTTTATGTTGATGATTCGGGAAGCCGTTGAGGCGGATTTTGAAGCAATTTGGCCGATTTTTCATGACATTGTGGCAGCAGGGGAGACGTATGCTTATCCGCCGGATACAACCAGAGAAGAAGCGTTCCATATTTGGATGAAATACCCGCACAAGACGTTTGTGGCTGAAGAAAACGGCCGTATTTTGGGTACATATTACATCAAACCCAACCACCCTGGGCCGGGAAGCCACGTTTGTAACTGTGGGTACATGGTGTCAGCGGCAGCCAGAGGCAAAGGGGTGGCGACGGCGATGTGTGAGCATTCCCAGGAAACGGCCGTAAAATTGGGTTACAAAGCCATGCAGTTTAATCTGGTTGTTGCCACGAATGATGGGGCTGTACGCTTGTGGCAAAAATTAGGATTCGACATTGTAGGCAGGCTGCCCAAAGCGTTTCAGCATCCCCGGCATGGTTTTGTGGATGCTTTCGTGATGTTCAAATGGCTGGGTGAAG
>CAZRIB010000233.1:4328-6676 GCA_964600035.1 uncultured Ardenticatenaceae bacterium
CCTTCTTTCCCGTCGCTGCGGAATTGGTGCAGGATGTGGAGGTTGGCTGTTTGGGCGAGTACGGCCGTTTCCCCGGCATCAACCTGGCACACATAACGCAGCCCAAACCCTTCTCGCTGCCAGGTCAACAAATAATCATTCGGCTCCACATCCTCCGCAGACAAGCCCACCAGAGACCAGTCGCGTACTTTGCGGCGCTGGCGCGGGCTGTCCATAAACTGCCAGTTTGCCAAAAAAAGACGGCCGTTTTCCGTCAGGTGGTCTGCCATTTCGGCCAACAGGCGGGCACGGTTGGCCTGGCCGGGAATATGCTGCATGGCCGCCAGGCAGACAATCAGGTCGAACTGTCCAAATTCATCCAGAAAGCCGGGACGGGTCATGTCGGCCTGTTGGAATGTGCCTTGTGGCAGCAGTTGGCGTGCATGGGTAAGCAGACCTGTGCTGTTGTCTACGCCCGTGTAGGTAACAGGATGGCCGTTTTTGTGCAGGAATTGCCCGAAACGGCCGTTGCCGCACCCCACATCCAGCACGTGCTGGCAGGGCTGGGGCAGCCACGCCAACAGCAAGGCAAAACCCGGCTGCGGCCGTTCCCGACTGTCGGCAAAAGAATCGGCAACCTGCTCATAAAATTGTTGGTTTAGCTGGCGCAGCCTGGCTGCAACTTCTTCTTTCATCGCTGATCCTTGAATTTACTGAAAAAACTGCCAAGCACGCAAAGAGCGCAAAGAAACACCAGAGAAAAATTTGTGTAAATTCGTGCAATTCGTGACTTTTTTCGGAGCAGTTATCCTTTTATGAGGCCAATTATGGCAAGGCGGGGATAAACAAGCAACGGCTGTTGGCTGGGTTCACGAACAAATTGTCAGTAAATGATTGATCAGCAAGCAAGACAACGATTGGATGAAAGAGGAAATTCGTTCGATCAGCTATTTGTTGTCCTGGCCCGGAACAAGCCACGTTATTTGCAGGCCCCTGCTGGCTGGCGTAAGTCTCATGTCTGCCACCGCATCTGTATGGCAGTGAGCAAGATATTTCCCGACGGCTTCTGCCAGGTATGCGATGGCGGGCATTCCCATGTAAAATGGAGCGGTTTAATTTTTAACAGATGGATGAAAAGATAGATGGTGACAAGGCTGTAAAAAATCACTTGAACACCAATCTCTAATCTCCAATTTTTTTTGACAGGAGGATAATCTTGACAACCTTGCTTTTTGATGCTCAGTTAGGGACGGCAGAAACGGCCGTACTCAACACAATTGACCAACTACAACAACACAACATCTCCACCCGCATACGCCAGCATGACCATACCGTGTGGCGGCCAGACCCCACCGAAATTACAAACCGCCTGGGCTGGCTGGACATTGCCAACCGCATGCAAAGCGAAACAGACCGCCTTCAGGCCACCGTGCAGTCTGCACAGGCAGCCGGTTTTCGCCATGTGCTGCTGCTGGGCATGGGCGGCTCCAGTTTGGCCCCGGAACTGTTTGCCAAAACATTCACCAATACCGGCGGCCTTTCTCTGGCTGTGGTAGACAGCACAGACCCCGATATGATTCGCAGCCGTGAGGCCAGCGTCGATTTACAAAAAACATTGTTCATCGTTGCCACCAAATCGGGCGGCACAGTGGAAACGTTGTCCGCTTTCAAATATTTCTATAACCGCGTGGCTGAATTTGCCGGACAGGAAGCAGGCCGTCACTTTATTGCCATTACAGACCCCGGCAGTTCTCTGGTGGCAAAAGCAGAGCAGTATCGTTTTCGTGAAGTGTATTTGAATGATCCGAATATTGGCGGGCGCTATTCTGCCTTGTCGTTTTTTGGGCTGGTTCCCGCGGCGTTAACCGGGCTGGACGTGCCCAGACTGTTGGCGCAGGCTGTATCTGAAGCAGCCAAAGAGCGCGGAACACAGTTTGGGGCAGTGATGGGCACAATGCACGCCTTGGGTCGGGACAAACTGACGCTGGTAACTTCGCCCCAAATTGCCAGCTTTGCCGACTGGGCAGAGCAGTTGATTGCGGAAAGCACGGGCAAGGATGGCAAAGGGATTCTGCCGGTGGCTGGTGAACCGCTTCTTGCCCCGGAATTTTATGGCGATGACCGGTATTTTGTGCATTTGCGGCTGGCTGGCGATTCGTCGCATGAGGTGGCTTTGCAGGCGTTGGCGCAGGCAGGTTTTCCTGTGGTGGTGTTTGAATTGGCGGATGTGTATGAGTTGGGTGCGCATTTTTGGCTGTGGGAGATGGCAACGGCCGTTGCCGGGCATCTGCTTGGTATTCAGCCATTTGACCAGCCAAACGTGGAAGCCGCCAAAGTGCAGGCTCGGAAAATGGTGGCAGCCTACAAGG
>CAZRIB010000234.1:0-6649 GCA_964600035.1 uncultured Ardenticatenaceae bacterium
TACGTGTACGACGGGCTTTCACTACCAATCTTTAGTCAATTATTCATTATTTCCACCGACACAGGCAAAACCCAGGGCACCTAACCCTAAATGTGTGCCAATTGCCGGGCCAATTTCCACAATAAGTGTATCTTCATTTGCCGGAAACAGCGCAGAGGCCTGTTCTGCCAGGCGGGCGGCTGCTTCCGGGGCATGGACATGCAGGACGGCTAATTTTTCCATTGGGCCGAAACTGCGCACCAGCTCTATCATAGCGGCAATTGCCCTTTTGCTGGTTCTTACTCGTTCAATAATAGAGATTTCGTCCTGGTGAATCATCATAAGGGGCTTGATACGCAGCAGCGTGCTAACACCAAATGTTGCCCAGTTGATGCGCCCGCTTTTGTGCAGGGATTCCAGTGTGTTGATCATGCCAAAGACTCGGGTGTGTGGGACGCGCTCGGTGAGTGCGGCGACGATGTCGGTCATGGTTTGGCCTGCTTTTGCGGCGCGGGCGGCCATTTCTACTAACAAACCCGTTCCCATGGTGATATTTTTGGCGTCGAACAGGGTGACAGGTGCGGATACGGCCGTTTCTGCGCCAATGCGGGCGGCGTTGTATGTGGCGCTAAGCTGTGCAGACAGGTGTATGGACAGAATTTCGGTTGCCCCTTGTGCAGTTAGTTTTTCGTATACGGCCGTAAATGCCCCGGCAGAAGGTGCGGCTGTGGTTGGATACGGGTGATATTGGGACAAATTCTCATAAAATTCCTGGCGGGACAAGCCCACACCATCTTCATAGCTCTGTTCGCCAATGTTAATGTAAACCGGAACGACGGTAATGCCAAGTTCCTCAACCAAATGGTCAGGCAAATCGGCCGTGCTGTCTGTGACAATGCGAATGGTCATCTCTAAAAAGCCTTGGTCACTGTGCCGCTGTATTTAGGAATGCAGATTTAATAACTTACGGGAGATTAGAGAGTGGAGATTAGAGATTGCACCGGTCTCCAATCTCTAATCTTTAATCTCCAATCTCAATTTTGTAGGTTATTTCATTCTCGTTCCTTATTCTGCGCCAATGATGTAATGGTAATGCGGCTGTTTGCCTGCGTGTACTTCCACCTCAACATCTGGATATAGCGTTTCTATTTGCTGGGCTATCAAATCAGCCTGCTCTTGGTCAACATCGCTGCCGTAATATAGCGTGACAATTTCCCGTTCATCCATGTCCATTTCGGCCAAAACTTGCTTGAGTACGGTTTCCAGGCTTGTGTCTGCGGCGCAAAGTTTGCCATCTACCAGGCCAATCATTTCACCTTCGTTGACAGTGATGCCGTTTATTTCTACGGAGCGGGTGGCTCTGGTTAGCTCGCCAGTGGCTACGGAGGCGGCTAATTCTTGCATGGCTGCGGCCGTTTCTTCCAGGTCGCCATCCGGGTTTAGGGCAAGCATGGCCGACATGCCTTGTGGCGCGGTAACGGTGGGCACAACAATGACCTGCTTGGGGCTGAGGTCGCGGGCGGCTTCGGCAGCTAAAATGATGTTTTTGTTGTTGGGCAAAATGATGATTTTGTCGGTGGGGACATCTTGAATGGCCTGGAAAATTTCTTCGGTGCTGGGGTTATTTGTTTGGCCGCCGGGCACAATGTAGGCTGCGCCCAGGCTGCGGAAAATGTCGCCCAGACCGTCACCGGCGGCACAGGCGACGACTCCAATTTGCCCCGGTTCTATGGTTACTTCGGGAATGTCTGGTGTGGCTGGTGTGGCCGGGAGGGGAGCAGAAACGGCCGTATGCACAATCTCTTCCATCTGCATTTGCATATTTTCCACCACCACATCCGTAATTGCCCCCAGGCTAATGCCATAGCTAAGCGGCTCTCCCGGATTTTTGACATGAATGTGTACCTTAATGGTCGTGTCATCCCCCACCACAACAGTGGAGTCGCCCATTGCATCAATACGGCGGCGTACCTCTTCCACGTCCAGATTTTGGCCTATCAAGATAAACTGCACATCGTACGGGTTTTCAATAACACCATCTTCGGGTACAGCGTGAGCCTGAGCAGGTAAATGCGCACTGGCCGCAGCAGATGCTTGTTGGGCAGCCTGCAACACTTTCATCTCTCCGTTTACATAGCGCAGCATCCCTTCGAAAATGTAAACCAGACCCTGCCCGCCAGAATCGACAACGCCCGCCTGTTTTAAGATGGGAAGCTGTTCAGGTGTGCGTTCCAGGGCTTGTTGGCAGCGTTCGCGCACACGTTCCAGCAAAAAGCGCAGGTCTTTGCTTTTTCTGGCTGCATCTTCTGCTTCTTCTGCCCCTTCACGAATAACAGTGAGAATTGTCCCTTCAACTGGACGCATCACGCCGCCGTATGCTGTATCGGAAGCCTGGCGGATGGCAGCAGCCAGGTCAGCGGCCGTGGCTGTTTCTTTGTCGCGCAGGCCTCTGGCCAGTCCGCGCCATATTTGGCTGAGAATCACGCCGGAATTGCCCCGCGCACCCATGAGCGCACCGCGTGCAAGCTGGTCTGCTACTTTGCCCAGGTGGGTTTCTTCGGTGTCGGCAATGCGGCGATAGGCAGAGCGCATGGTGAGCAGCATGTTGGTACCGGTATCGCCGTCTGGCACAGGGAATACGTTTAGTGAGTTAACGTGGTGGTGATTTTCTTCTAACCAGTTTAGTCCGGCGTGGGCTAATTTCTTGAGATGTTGTCCGTGAAATTGAAGCCATTTTTGCGGAACCGTTGGTGTGCTTGTTTGTGTTCCATCCATCTAAATTTTCTTCCTCCGCAGGAATTTTTGTTTTGTGGGCGCTGTTTGTAAACCACACAAAGAAATTGGATATAAAGATCGTCGTTTCTTTGTGGTTTACTCAGGGAAAACGGGAGAATCATTGTCTTCTTAATTCAAATGACTTTCCCGTTTTCACCTGATTCCTATACGGCCGTTTTGCATATTACGGCCACTTTGCGGCAAGCGCCAAACGGTAAACCGGCTTGAGCCAGTTACCGGAGTAATCAGGTTTGTCCATTGTCAAGGCGTACAAGTGAATGCTGCAAGTACGGCGGGTGCGGTTACTTTTCTTCTTTCTTTTTGTCTTCTTTCTTCTTGTCAGGGTTCATGCGCAGACCCTGGACAAAAACGTTGACTTCTTCCACCGGCAAACCCAGGGATTTTTCCACATGAAATTTGACGGTATGTTGGATGCTTTCGGCAACGGCGCGGATGCGAACGCCATATTCCACGATGACATAAACGTCTATGATGATCCGGTTGTCTTTGTCAATTGTCACGTCGATGCCGCGTTTGCTGTCGCGGGAGAGGACGTTGGCGATGCCGTTGACCAGGTTTTTGTTGGCCATGCCAACGACGCCGTAGCATTGGTTGATGGCGCGGCTTGCTATGGTGGAAACGGCCGTTGGCGAAATATCAATTTTTCCAAGTTGTTCTTCTTTTTCGGGCATAGGATGTCCTTCGTTTATGAACTTGTACTCGTGTGCGTTAGATTTATACCCGAAAATGTCGGGTATGACCTGATTTTGTGACAATTCGTTGTTTGCACGAAATTGTTTACTTGCTATAATCCCAAATGCGCTTTTGAAAGTCAATCTGGCGACCAAACTGGTCGCTTTTGTTTTGTAGGGTAGGTGAAATTATGGCTAAATGTGAAATTTGTGGCAAGGGGCCGATGAGCGGCCAAAATGTAAGCTTTTCCCAAAAGAAGACGAAACGGCAGTTTAAGCCCAATATTCAACGGGCGACCTTTTTTGAAGGTGGGCGCAAGGTTCGCAAGTACGTTTGCACCCGCTGCCTGAAAAGTGCGGTAAAAGCTTAAAAGTTATTTGCATTTTTTGTTTTACCAATGGAGCCAGCCTACGGGCTGGCTTTTTGGTTACTTGACAATGGTTTTGACAACGGCCGTTGCCCCTGCTTCGTAGAGTGCCTGGGTAACGGCCGTTTCTGTTTCCGGCGTTACCAACGCAATCATATTTCCCCCTCGACCAGCCCCACTCATTTTTGCACCCAATGCACCTGCCGTTTCGGCGGCTTGCACCAACTTGTCCAACGCTTCGCTCGACACCGTCATTTGCTGCAGCAGGGCATGATTTTGCCCCATGAGAATGCCTAACGCTTCCAGTTCTCCCTGTTCTATGTGATGGCGGGCATTTTCGGCAATGTGGCCGCAGCCGTTAAAGATTTTTTCAAAATGGGTGGTGTTTTCTTGCCACTGGCGGCGGACATCTTCAACGACTGTCCGTGTATGGCTGGTTTGGCCTGTGTCACCAATGAGCAGGTGTAACGGCCGTTTCACGGCAAATGGCTCGATGATATTTTCTGGTCGTTGGCGCACAAAATAAACAGGTTGTTCATAAGCCACGACGGTATTGTCGATGCCGCTGGGTGTGCCATGATGAATCTCCTCAACTTTGTACGTGATTGCCGATACCCAGGCATTGGTAATGAGGTAATCTTTACCAATAAAGTGGGTAACCGCCCGGATGAGAGCGGCGGCAACGGCCGCACCACTGCCCAATCCGCTGGCAATGGGAATGGTGCTGCGTACGGTGATGATCATGTCTGGCCAGGCTTCGATGTCGGTGGCTTCTTGCAAATAGCGCATGGCAACGGCAAAGGCATCTCCGGGGTCCATATGAGCCAGCGCAACGTGCATGTCCAGGTCTGGCGCATGGAGAAAAACACCTTTTTCATGGCCTGGGGCAACAGAAACGGTGGCACGCAGTTGGGAAACCGGGGCGGCGATGGCGGGACGGCCGTAAACAACGGCATGTTCTCCAAATAAAATGATTTTTCCAGGAGCAGAGGCAGTTATCATGAATACGTCCTTTCCACGTCAGGTAACGATGTAAAGCGCAATAAATACCATCACAGCAAACAAGCCAATAGACAGTTGCAAGGAACGGTCACGCAGTAAAATTTCTTCCGGCGCACCACCTTCCCCTCGTACATGAATCAGGTACATATAGCGAAAGATGGCATAAAGCACAAAGGGAATTGTCAACATCATGAGGTGATTTTCCGGCAAGCCTTCGGCCAAAAATGTATAAAGGCTGTAGGAGACGATGGCGCTGGTTGTCACCACGCTGAGCATTCGGTCAATGAGGTCCAGGTTGTAATCGTTGAGAATAGCCCGGTGGTTGCTTGCATTTTGGCCGAGCAGTACCAGTTCGTGACGGCGTTTGCCCAAGGCCATAAACAAGGCCAGAAAACCGCCGAATACGTATAACCAGGGTGAAAAACGCTGGACGGAGATGACGGCCACCCCTGCCGCAATGCGCAGAACGAATCCGGTGGCGATGATGGATACGTCTAGCAGGACGATGTGTTTCAGGTAGAAGGTGTAGGCGATTTGGATGACAAAGTAGCCAAGTAAAATCCAGCCAAACTCTCTGTCCAGCGTGAAGCTGGCGATTAGACTGCCTGTGGTGAGGATGAGAAGTGCGATTTTGGCTGTGTTGGGGCTGAGCTTCCCGGAAGGCAACGGCCGTAACCGTTTTGTCGGGTGCTGGCGGTCACTTTCAATGTCCGCCAGGTCGTTCATAATGTACACAGCGCTTGACATAAGGCACAGCAGCACAAAGGCGGCCGTTGTGCGCCACAAACTGGGAAAATGGGTTAATTTGCCGTCAAACAAGAGGGCAACGAATACAAAACCGTTTTTTGGCCATTGGCGTGGCCGCATGGTTTTTAGCAAACCGCTTAGCATAAAGTCTACTCCGACTCAGTGATGTCAGAGGACTTTTCTATCACGAATGGCGTGGACTGGCTAGTGTCTGGGTTCTGTAATTTATGTGCCGTAAGTGCTAATCCCCAACCGTGGAGATTGCGGTTACGGCCGTAATCAATCTGTTCGTATACGCATCATCCATCTCTTCGCCCAAAGACAGCGCCTTTTGCAAATGAGTGAGCGCATCTGCCGGTTTGCGCTTTTGTAAAGCTGCCGCCGCCGCCAGATAAGCCTTGTCCAGTGGTTCGATTCCCGTCAAGCCATCGCCATCTGCCATGTCTAACATGAACCGGGCTAGAGGCAGCACTGTTTCCGCCTGGGACTGCTCTGCACTTTCCGGGAAATCGGAAAGCAGCACAAAGGCCTCAAAGCCTCTCCCCTGCTTCAACTGGTGGATGGCTTGTGCCAATCGTTTGCCTGGCTCGTCAGGTATTTTGATGGCGGGTTTGGGCGGCGGCACGCTGGTTGTTTGCTTGACAAACTGTTTGACCAACATTTCGGGGATAGCGCCGGTAAATTCGCCAACGACTTGCCCATTGCGGAACATTTTGACATTGGGAATAGAGCGTACGCCATATTTGGCGGCCATGCGCTGGTTGTGTTCTGTGTTTAGTTTTGCCAGAAAAAATGTACTGTCTGGATGTTCGGCTACTTTTTCCAGTGTTGGCCCTAACCGGCGGCAAGGCATACACCAGGATGCCCAAAAATCGACCATGACGGGTGCTTTGTATGACCGGCGAATAACTTGCTGCTCAAAATCTTTGTCGGTAACGTCCAGAATAACGAACTGCCGGGTTGGCCGATTGTCTCGTTTGAAAAAGTTAAAGAATCCCATTGTAACTCCCTTTGTTTGGTTTAGGTTTGATGATGACACAGATGGTGATGCCTGTCTGTAGGGCGTTTTCCACATTTTAGACGTGG
>CAZRIB010000235.1:0-6630 GCA_964600035.1 uncultured Ardenticatenaceae bacterium
ATGCGGGTTAATTTTGCCCGCAAGGTATCCTCTGTCCCGCGCATACCTTCTTCAATATGGGGATAGGCCAGCCACACCAGCGACAATCCAAAGATAGCACCAGTGAGCGTGCGTAGAAATGGCGTGCTTTCCCTCAAGGCAAAGATGCTTTGTAAAAAGGCTTGCACGGCATTTGGCTCTGCCCCGTTGTAGGGTGTGCCGTAGTAGCCAAAAAGCTGGCTAAACCCATCCAGTCCAATTGGCCCCATGCCTATGATAATAAATAACAACAATGGCATTGGTTTGATGGTAAACCGTTTGCGCAGCAGTCCGTAGAGCAGCCCGCCAATTAGTACAAAACCGTAGATCGCCATGTCCCGTTCGCAGAGTGCCATTTTGTACCCCATTTGTTCGTTACCCAGGAAGGAGCGGGCGGCAAAGGTAAAGGCAACCCAGTTGTCGGGCGTAACGCCTGCAAATTCGGGTAGGGTGGGCATGTAGGCTTCAAATGGGGTGAGGTTGGTTCCGGCGATTTCACGAGGGTAGGCGGGCTGTTCGCCAAACAGGAAGAAGGAGCGTGAAGCCATTTGGTGGCACATGGGGCTGTAAATGGTGTAGATGAGTTTTGCTGGGGTTGTGACCCCGGCATTCATGAGAACAGGGGCGAGAATGGGCAGTCCGACGTAGATGGCGACGATGATGTTGAAGGTTCTGAGCCAATGTTTGCTCAGGTTATAGATGCGTTTGTCCAGCCAGATGACCAGTGTGCGCTGCCAACCGGTAACGGGTTGTTTTTGTGATGTCATGGATGCTTCCTTCGAAAATAAAGATTGATGAGTAAGGATTAAAGCCGCAGTGCTGTGCTTGCCATTTAAGGATTGGAGATTTAAGCGGAGTTTGTTGTTTTGATCAAACTTTGCTCAATAAATCATCAATCTTTCATCATTTGTTTAATGTGTCGGCAAGGTAGTTGTTGATTTGGCTTTGGGTCATGGGGCCAAGATGCACGGCCGTTACCTGTCCTTCGCCATTAATAAAAAACGAGGTTGGGAAGTTGAACACACCATATTGCCGGGAAACTGTCCCATTTTCATCAATCACCGGGATAAACGTCAAATCCATTTCATCAAAAAAAGCACGAACCTGCTCCGGGGTTTCATCCTGATCCAGTGCCAGAATGATAAGCCCGTCATCTTGATGGGCTTCGTAGGCTGCCTGGAGTTCGGGCATTTCGACACGGCAGGGGGCGCACCATGTTGCCCAAAAATTGAGGATGATGGGGTGTCCCTGGAATTGGGTCAGGGAGATGGGGGTGTTGTTGAGATCGGTGAGGGTGAAGTTTACGGCCGTGTCGCCAACGGTTGGTGGGTTAACGGCCGTGTTTGCGTTATTTGCACCACTGCCATCTGCCGGAATTTGGGCAAAAGGCAGCGTGGATTCCCGTTCTGCGCCAAAGAGCGTGCTGCCAAATAATAACAAAACGGCCGCAATACCCAGTGCCATTAAACCGCCAAACAGCAGCCAGGGAGAACGGCCGTTACCAGAGTCAAAGTCAGACATAACCCTAATTAAAGAGAGAAATCAAACGTTCCTCAATACCAGCCAACCATTCAGCCATTTCAGGAGGAATCAAATTATTAAAATAGCTCAACTGTGCCTCCAACATCAGCACACCCATCAAAATAAACAGCGCACCACTAATCAACTGGGTCGTATGCAAGTGAACTGTTGTCCGTTTTTCGCCAGAGCTGGTAAACGTCCACAATGCCGCACCCAGCAAAGCCACAACCAGCAGCCCAATTTGATGCCCCGTTGTAAATGTCTGGCCGTTAAAGACGGCAAAATTATGAAAAGCATATTTACCAACGGCTGCCAGAATTCGCCAGATAGCCAATGCCCACACGGCCGCAACCACAAACACATGCGTGTCCCAGTCCCAGCCTTTGCCTTTGAGCAAACGCCAGAACAGGCTCTTGCGGCTCATGCGTCCAAAAAACGTGGAGACAAGAATGAGTGGCAAACCTAAGCCAAGGGTGTAAATAAACAGGAGCATCATGCCGTGCAGGACAGATGTTGTTTGTGCCGCCAGGGTTAAAACAGACCCCAGAATTGGGCCGACACAGCTAGACCAGCCTACGGCAAAGGTAAGGCCAAACAGGTAAGAACCGCCAACAGTGGTGCTGTACTGCTGGCCATCGCTGCTTGGAGCGCTAATGCCACCGAACCCTTTCCCCAATAAACTCATGACACCAAAAACGATGACAAAAGAACCGCCTACCAGAAGAATGAGTTGTTGGTTTTGTAACAGCACACGGCCAATTGCAAAACCGACAGCCCCAAACAGGCTGAATGTGGTTCCCAGCCCCAGCATGAAGGCCAATGTGTTGGCAGCAATGCGTGAGCGTTCGCTCTGGAAGGCAAAGGCAAAGTAAGCGGTTAAAACAGGCAAGGTGCAGGGGGAAACAAAGCTCAGCAGCCCCCCGGCAAATGCCAAAATGGCCAGCACGGCAAATGGTTGGCGTTCAAAGCCAAATGGGGTGCTTGCTGCGGGTTGAACCAGTGAGCCAAGGATGAGGAATGCAATGATCAGCCCGCCAATTATCAGGAGTAGTCGCTGGGTGCTGGTCAAGGTTTTTTTGTTTGTCGGTAATGTTGTGTTTGTGGACATACGGCCGTCTCCATTCAAAAATAATGCCAGAATCTATCTGGCATTATGCCGCATCTTTGTAATGATAACGTAAAGAAGCCTACTTTTCGGCCGTTTCGTCATCATCTTGTAATAATCGTTTAAGCAATTGAATATCCTGACTGAGATTACGCTGACGTGCATTCAGGCTAATGACATAAATTGTCCCGATGAGCCACATCGCAGCATACCCCAAAGCCAGATAATTATTAAATTGGTTCGGATCACCAATGGTTGATTGCAAAAATGATGTCAAAAAGATCATGATGCGCTTCCTCCTTGCAAACGAGCGGCAACGCGCATTTTTAGTGCTCTTGCTTCATCCATCATGTACTGCAAACGAATGCGGTTTGTCAGCCAGGCTGCATAAATAAGCGTGAAGGTTACCACAGAGGCATTCAGTGAGATAACCATTCTCATGCTTTCAACGCCTTGATCAAACTCTTGCAGGCCTTGCTCGGCTCCTTGGGCTGTGTCTGCCATACCACCAAAAACAACAGGATGAATGTCTCGCAAAATGCGGACGCTAATATAGGCCATGATAATGGTGACAAAAGCGACGATGACGTAAACGGCCGCAAACCTGCCCCGTTTCTCTTCATCTTCAATTGCCCCCCGAAGCATGAAATAAGCCGCGTATGTTAACCAGGCAACTGTAATCAGCGTCAAGCGAGGACTCCACAGCCACCATGTATTCCAGGCTGGCTTTCCCCATACCGATCCGGCTATGGTTGCCATTGTCAAAAAGACAAGGCCAACTTCCACCGAGGCCAAAGCCACTGTGTCATATTTGCGCTCCGGTTTGCGCAGATAAAGAACACCGGCTGCCAGGGCTACAAAGAATGCCACTGCGCCAACCCAGGCCGACCCGACATGGAAGTAGAAAATCCGCTGGACATTACCCATTGTCCGTTCTTCTGGTGCATAGAAGAAGATAATTCCCAGACTTATGGCCAGCGCAATCATGGCCGCCCAATTAAAAATACGGGCGTAACGGTTTAATTTTGCCAAATCCATAGAACTCTCCTCAATTTAATAGGTGTTTGTGTCACGATGAGTGAGACAGATTATCATGATTCAACAATAATATGATATGTGCCAATGCCCACTGTGAGCATGAGAATATCATAAATGATGACAAGTAAGATGGGGCTTTGCACTTCACTAAAGGCGGGTAGGGTGGGGAACATGTAGGTGGCAACGGCCGTTGCTGCTGGCAGAACCAACGGCAAAGACAAAGGAAGCAGTAAAACAGGCAAAAGCACCTCTCGCGAACGCGTCTGAATGGTCATTGATGTCACAATAACCCCAGCCGCCACATAGCCAAACGTCCCTAAAAACAGCACTAACAAAACAGGTGGCCGCCACATCGGCTTGTCAAAAAAGATGATAAACAGAAAGACGAGGAACAACTCCAAAAGTAACGAAAAAATCGTAATGCTAATAACTTTCCCAATATAAATGGCACTGCGATTTACAGGGGCCATTAGCACAGCATCAATTGTGTGATTTTCCCGCTCAATGCTCAAAGAGCGATTTAGCCCCAATGTTCCTGCCAGCAAAATAGTTGCCCAAAGCAGCCCTGTTGCAACATTTCTGGCTGCATCCAAATTGGTCTCCAGGGCAAAATTAAACATGACCACTGTGACAATAGAGAACATGACCATAATGCTGACCGTTTGGCGGGTATGCTTTTCTATTTGTAAATCTTTCCAAACAATGGCCCAAACGGCCGTCCAAAACGAGCTGTTTTCATTCATAACAATTGTGCTGTTTACCTTTTAGCATGACGCGTTACTTCAGAATATTGGTCTAAAAATTCGCCAGGCGAAATGGCCTTACTGTTAATATCTGCCAGAATCTTGCCCTTCGCCAAAATCACAGCCCGGTCGCAAATATTCAAGCCGTGAACCAAATCATGGGTAATCATCAAGATGGTGCGCCCTTTAGCATGTTCAGCCAGCAATAAATTATCAAGCAGTTGTGACGCATCCTGATCCAGACCTGTATATGGCTCATCCATCAATAAAATATCAGGCTCATGTAATGTCGCCCGAGCAATCGTCAACCGTTGTGTCATCCCCCGCGAAAAAGTACTTACCGGATCGCGTTGTCTGGCCGCCAGCCCTACACTTTTTAGGGCGGTTTGCACGCGCGCTTCAGCATTAGACAGGTTGTACAGCTTGGCGAAAAACAACAAATTCTCTGCGGCCGTTAAATCTCCATATAACAATGATTGGTGGGAAACCATACCAATATGCTTGCGAACCCGGCCTGCTCTTTTCGGTAATGGCCAGCCCCCAACCTTTACATCTCCGCTGGTTGGATGGAGCAATGTAGCCACAATTCGCAGCAGCGTAGACTTGCCTGCCCCATTTGGCCCGACCAAGGTCACAAACTCACCTTCTTTTACGTGGAGATTTAGACCTCTCAGAACTGGATTAGTCCCGTAATTTTTTATAAGTTGTGATATTTGAATCATAGGTGTTTATTGTAGAAGGGGAAGTGTGATTGACAAGTGCCATAGCGCACATAAATTTCTTTACTCATAGCTTTGATGATATGACATTTGCTCACATTTGGTTAATTTTCGGAAAAACCCCGTGTTCTTCGACTGATTTTTACAGAAAAGAGGGGCTTTGAAGGGGCAGTTTGGTGGCAAAAATTGATTTAATGTTATTATGTAAATCTAAATCTTGATCATTATTAGTACTCTGCGTATAATGTTGAACGATCTTGGGAAGAGGATTAATCATTTGTTCGAAATCTTGAATGACACAATTACGCCTTGGATATTAGGTGCGCTGGCAGTACTCGCTAGTTTAACTTTGGGTATTGCCGCACAATCCTGGCGAGATATGAAGCGGTCGCCTTATTTCTTTATGCGCCGTCAAGCAGAAAAGCGTTTGCAGAGTTATCTTTCTGCAGGTTCGCTTTTGGTTGTTGCGATGGCGATTACAGGCTTGTATGCCTGGCAGACCCCTGTTGATCCGACTCCTCGTGTTGCTATTTTGGCAAACACCAAACCCCCTGAAGCTGAAGTTATTAAATTAGTGGAAGATGTGCCGCCGGTGGCGAATTCTGCTGCCATTGAGCTGGAATTGTTGACGCAGGGTGACACGGCCGTTGCGGACACACTGTCTACTGCGGCTCAGCCATTTGGTTTGGGTGGGGAGGCGCTGCCGTTTACGGCCGTTACGCCAGAACTGCCCGCCGAATTCGACAAATATGAACCAACCGCCGAACTGAAAGAAAACACCCGTTTAGGTGCATTGTCATTTTCAACCGAAATTGACAGCGAGTATCAGTCTATCAATCCCCGTACCCTTTTCCCGGAAGGCAGTTACACACTTTACGCCACCTTCTCTTATGAAGATATGGCGGATGGTATGGAATGGGCATGGGTTTGGCGGCGAAACGGTGAAGTTGTTGAAGGTGGAAATGAATTATGGGCATATGGCGAAGACGGCCCTGGTTACATTTTCCTGAATCCCGACGAAGGTTTCCAAAACGGTGAATATACACTTGAAGTTTGGGTGAATGGCGAACTCCTTACCCAAGGCCGAGTGATGATGAACAGCGCCGCTGTGACCGCAGGTAACTAAAAGTTACACAAAACACACAAAATATGAAACCAAACCCGGTTAAACGCCGGGTTTTTTGTTACCTTTGAACCGAGCGGGATGATTATGCACTCACTTGAACCATCAATCTTTGATCTATTAACCTGAGTTCGGAGTTAGAACGCAGATGCCGCAGATAACGCTGATTTTTTATTATTTTCAGGATGTTACTCTGCAAACTAACCATCCATCTGCGTTTATCGGGCAAATCTGCGTCCCATTTTTTATCTTCGAACTGAGGTTATTAGGGGAAAACGGGATCGTTAAATTGGTAAACGGCGGCGAATAAAGGTGAAGATTTGCTGTACTTCCGAGACTTGAAGCAGGGATGTGGCGATAAGG
>CAZRIB010000236.1:0-6620 GCA_964600035.1 uncultured Ardenticatenaceae bacterium
TTACTATAATCTATACACCATGCAGTGGGCACAGCAAAAAGCAGTGGGCACAGCAGAATAGTGGGGGAGTGGTTGAGATTGGAGATTAGAGATTGGAGATTAGGGATTGGAGATTGGTAAGATGGGGCAGTTTGAAGAACAATACAATGACACGTTGATGAGTATAGAGATGACATTGGTACGGCCGTATCGGCAGCGAGAAGATGTGATAGATTGGGACACATTAACGGCCGTTAAAGCCGCCATTCGCACCTACACCGCAGAGCAGCGCCGCCGCGCCGCGCCAAATCTAAAACTAAAACCGATTCCCCAAACCATCTACAACGAGCTAATTGAAACATGCGAACGTTGGTTGGGGCGCAAACCATTCGTTGGTCCTTCTGGCGAGACCACTACATTAACCGACAACGCATTAACCGTGTCAGAAATTATCGCCTGTTTGAAGCGCATTCAGCGTTCTATAGAATTGTGGCAAAAAGAAGGGGGACGTCGCGGCTACTTTGAATTTATTGACCAATTTTTGCCGGAAGAAGCGGAAAGTTTAAAACTTGATGATGACGTTGATCACTAGGGTCAGTCAAGTGTTCTTTGATGGATACAAAGATTGGTTCAATCTCTGAGATTGAACCAATCTAATCCCTCATTTCACATGTGACTGAGTACTAGGGTCAGTATTCAGTATTCAGTAATCCGTATTCCGCGTGCTTTGCTTCTGGTGATTTCATTGGAAAGCGGTATATGGACTTCGCGGTTAATTTTTACCCAAATCCACATCATCCACAATGCCGACAATGGCGTGGTCTACAGGCACAAATGTGTTGGGGAGCGCCTGGGCGGCTTCCCGGCTGCCCACAATAAAAACGACTGTTTCTGGCCCGGCCTGGGCAGTCGCATCTGCTGCAACCACCGGCTGGCCAATGGGCTGGCCGGTTTTGGTAAGGGGCTGGACAATGAGAAATTTGATACCTTCTAACCCCTCATACTTTTGTGTGGCGACGACTGTGCCTGTGACACGTGCTAACTGCATTAGAAATTCTCCCAGTTAAGGTGATGACCGAAACGGCCGTAACCCAATACATTCCCCGCCATTTCCGGGTGTAATTGGGGAATAATGACCTGACGGACGAGCTGTGCCCCGGAAACGGCCGTGGCAATCTCAACCGCCGCTTCCACATCTGCCACCACACCCGTAAAAATAGCCAGACCTTTCCCCCCCAGGCCATCAGCCAGCCGCAAAGTAAGCAAAGCCACCTCAGCCCCCTTTAGCCCAGCATCTGCTGCCCGCACAGCAGATGCCACTGTACGGCTTTCCACAATACCCACCGCATCAGAAAGCTGCTGCGTCGTCTTGCCAGTCACCGCCTCTACAACTGCCGGATGCACATTGGGCAAAAACAATGTATCGCGCAGGGCATGTGAACCAATTTCTTCACCGGCAGTAACCGCTTCTTCTACAGAAGCCACATCCCCACTGACCATGACCAGATAGTGCCCCGGTTGTACCGTGCCGCTGACAATTTGGGCAACAGGCGCGCGCTTAACCATTGCGTCACCCGCTTCAATGCCGGTGGCAATGCTGTCAAATTCAAGAAGGGCCAGTGCAGGGAAGTTCATCATGAGGCAGGCACGCTTTTATGACGAGGGTGTTACGCTGATACGCTTCCAGATACGTTCGGCAAGGCGGGTCATGGTAACTGGAATGGGTGAGGTGGCCGGTGTTAACGTAAGGGGAACACCTTGGGCTAATGCCCGTGCCTGGTTGGGGTCAAAACCAACCTGAAAAGCGACTTTGCTCTTTAATCCCCTTTCGATGGTGGGCAGTGGAAGAGGGGGATTGGGTGTCACTTCGTTGAGAACATAGCTTTGCTGGCGAACGGGTTTGTTGTTTTTTTGCAGGAAGTCGGTCAGGTAAACGGCCGTTTGCACCGAAACCACATCTGGCGTTACCACCTGAAAAGCCATATCACACTCTTCAAGCGTTGCCGCTACAGCGGGGTTATACACAGGCGGCAAATCAACCACCGTGAACAGCATCTTTTCCCGGAGCAGGCTCAACACATTGCGCACCAGCCCATCCGATAACTTATCAGGTGATTCTGGCAGTTTAGGAGCGGCCAATAAACGCAGCCCTGTGTTATGAATAACCAGCCGGTTTTTCAACGTTTCCCACTGCACAGAATCCAACGCGGCCAAATCAGCCCAGGTTGAGCGGGCCTGGATGCGCAAATGGGCAACGGCCTGCCCGCAAGACGGTGTCCATTCCACCAGACACACTTCTTTTTGGCTGACACGGCGTAAAGCTGCCGCCAAATTTACCGCCAGCGTTGTTCTGCCCACCCCGCCGCGCATACCATAGAAGGCAATGACCGTGCCACCGTGCGGTGTTTGTTTGCTGCTGTGCCGAGACAGCAAGCGGTCTACCCGTTCGATGAGTTCTTGCGAGGTAACGGGCTTGCTTAAATAATCATCTGCACCACTTTGTAATGCAGTTGCTTTATCAATTTCTTGTGAACGGGCAGTAAGTACCAGAATAGGCAAATCATCAATGCCGGGTGTTAACCGAATTTGGCGAGCAATATCATGCCCACTCATGCCCGGCATCATCACATCCAGCACCAGTAAGTCTGGTTTGTCTATTTTGAGGGTTTCCAATCCATCTTGGGGATTGTTGATCAACTTAACGGAATGCCCGCCACGTTCCAACATGAGGCCTACCATTCGCAGCAGTTGATCATCATCATCAATCACATAGATTTTGGCCACGATTGTTTCTCCTCGGAGTGGATCGAATACATCAAATTATGCTGCCCATCATAG
This sequence comes from uncultured Ardenticatenaceae bacterium, assembly GCA_964600035.1. GTDB lineage: Bacteria > Chloroflexota > Anaerolineae > Promineifilales > Promineifilaceae > CAZRIB01. The sequence goes on from CAZRIB010000236.1 coordinate 2,818, forward strand.
CACAACTTTCTGTTATACGGGCAAGCCGGTTCAATTTTTGTTTAGGTCCAGACAGAATATGCCAATCCGTTCTTTGTGAACCAGAATTAAGTCGCCGCTGTAAGAGATTTCGGGAACCAGGGAGGCGGTGGCTTTGGCAGAAAACACGAGTTGGAAACGGCCGATTGACTGCACAAGAATCTCTCTGGGGGCGAGTTTGCCTTCGTGCATGATGTCGCCCTGAATTTCAAAATTTGGGACAGTGAGGAATGTTGTGACTTCACGGCCACGGGTGAAGATGGAACGGCCGTGCTGTGTACCAACTGGAATACCATCCCTGCGATCATTTAGCACAATGAAATTGATATTGTCTTTGCGAAAGGCACAGATGCTGTAGCTGGCAATAATTTCGCCTGGTTTGTGGATGCGCGAAATATAGGCATCTTGAAGTTCCAAAAAGCTGGAATTGGGGTTGCCCAATTCGGCATGAATGCCCCCCGCACCGACCAATGCCCGACCTGTCACGCGATAAGCATCGGTGAACAAGTCCATGTTGATTAGCTGCCCACGCCCAAACTGTGTTGCCATATCCTGCCTCCCGTTATTATACGATTCGGAACGAGTCTACCAATGTGCAGCGGCGAATTCGACTGAAGCTGATTGGCCCTGTCAAGCCTTCTCCAGTGGGGCTGGCAATGGTGAAGGAGCAGTAACCTTCGCCGCCATAGCCCAACCCGGCCAAACAAGGCCCGTTTTTTACAAAGATGCTGCAATTCATTTCTCGCGCCATTCGGCTGAGGTTGTCCAGGTTTTTGGAGTGCATAACGGCCGTATGGCGGAATCCATGCTCTGCCTCTACAGCCAAATCAATGCCAGCATCCGCATTTGGTACGCGGACGATTGGCATTAAAGGCATCATTTGTTCAGACCAGACCAGTGGGTGGTCTTCTTCTACTTCAGCAATGACAAGCCGCACTTCTGGCCCGGCAGAAATGCCGATTTCTTGCAGCAAGACACTGGCATTTTTGCCAATAAAGGCTTTGTTCATGTCGGCATACTTGCGTGGTCCCCGGTCTTTTACGGTGACGGCTTTCCACAATCTGTTGAGCTGCCAACTGTTAATTTTGACAGCGCCATGCTGCTGCATAACGGTCATCAGCTCATCGGCAATGGCATCAACGGCGAATGTTTCTTTTTCTGTGGTGCAAACGATGTTGTTGTCGAATGAAGCGCCAATGACGACATCACGACCAGCCTGGGCAATGTCGGCTGTTTCATCGACGACGACTGGCGGGTTGCCTGGCCCGGCACAAACGGCGCGTTTGCCGCTGCGCATGGCTGCTTTGACCACGCCTGCGCCGCCGGTGACGGTGAGCAGGCGAATGTCGCGGTGGGTCATGAGTGCCTGGGCGGATTCGATGGTGGGATGGGCAACGGCCGTTAACAGATTGGCCGGTCCTCCCGCCTTCATAATTGCTTCATTCAAAACCTGTACGGTGCGGTTTGTAGCGCCTTTGGCACTTGGGTGGGCATTAAACACCACCGCGTTCCCGGCAGAAACCATACCAATCGCATTGGAAATAATGGTGCTGGTCGGGTTTGTGCTGGGTGTAAGCGAACCAATGATGCCATAAGGGGCATACTCCACAATGGTCAGGCCATTGTCGCCGCTCCATGCGTTCGTTTTCAGGGTTTCTGGCCCCGGTGCTTTGTTGGCATTGAGCACATTTTTCAGCACTTTGTCTTCTACTCGCCCCATGCCTGTTTCGTTGTGTGCCATTTCGGCCAGAATCAAGGCATGTTCGCGGGCGGCCTGCCGCATATGGGCGACCATATCTTCCCGAATGGTCAGGGGGAGGGTGTTTAGCTGCTGAAATGCTTTTTTCGCAGCGGCAACAGCTTCGTCCAGGGTATCAAACACGCCCATTTGCCCGCCATCTGGTGGAGGGGTGGGGGCGCTGCCATAACTGCTGGCTGATGACGGCCGTTTATGTGGCGGCATGCTTTCAATACCGGGAGACGGCCGTCCCACTTCACGCATCACCTTATCTACAATTGCCTGAATCTCTTCGTCTTTTAACATAATCGTTTGTTTTGGTTAGGGATGAATCACCAATCTCCAGCAACCCATTTCACTCATTCAGTGTCAACTTTCGCACCTGACGAAACTTGTTCCATTCTTCCATATTCCAGGCGCGTCCCGGTTCTTCATGACTGCGGATAAACGCCTGATCAATGGGCGTTGGTGAATAATCACCCTGGTCAATTAAACGCGCCAACACATCGTTAAACAGGCTTTTTAGCACCTTTGCCCGTTCCTCAAAACCAGCAAAGTCCAAGGAAGGCGCATTGGCTGCCGTCAAAACCCGTTCGCCAAAATTGTCTGGCAGCCAGGGTAAGGCCAGCAGATGCTGCATTTCCCGGTTGCGCCAGGGCTGCCAGCGCCGGTTGAGGGCAAACAGGGCCTGCACCAGATAAACATAGGCTGCTTCCAATCTGTCCAGGGCAACAGCCGGACCACGTGTTTGCCACATCTTTTGCGGGCTGGCAGAGAGGTGTTGGTCTAGCCAAATGATGGCTTCATCTAACCGGCGAATGCGTTCTTCTTCGTTGTAGGCTGTTTTTTGGGCAATGAGGCTGGCTGTTTTGCCATCTTTGTCATAGGCCAGCCAGCCTGTACTTATTTCCGCTTTGTACCCTTCCGGCCACGCAAAGTCATCTTTGGCCCACTGTTGGTAGTTGATGCGTAAGAGGTCAACTTGTATGCCTTCTTTTTGAACGGGTTCGTTGCCGGTGAAGATGCTGAAGAAGGTGTCTGTGGCAGGATGCCAGATGGCTTCTGCCGGGACGATGTAATAGTCGAATGGGTCCAGGAAAATGACAGCGTCGATGTCTGAGTCTGGGTGTGTATGGCCTGTGGCAATGGAACCGATGCCGACAACACCGATAACGGCCGTTTCCGGGGCCAGCACCTGCTCAATAAACCGTAAAAATTGCTTCCGCTTTTCTTCGGTTGCCGGGGTCATGCGCTGCTTGCCTTGTTATAAACAGTCTGTCCGCCAACTTCCCAGGTGTCCACAATTGCCATAATGACAGCATCACACGGCCGTTTATCTGTGAGCCGCGTTTGTCTGGCAGAACTACCCGTTGCCACCATCACCACTTCACCCACACCGGCGCCCACTGCATCTGCCGCCACCACATAACCACTTTCTTCCGTGTTATCAACCGTCAGGCGGCGGACAACCATAAATCGCAGGCCTTCCAGCGTCGATTCCTTTCGGGTAGCAACCAGTGTACCCACTACTTTTCCAAGAAACATGGCTGGTTATTCACTATCCTGCCGGCCCAGCGGCAAAACGGCATCCACATTGGCATGAGGACGCGGGATGACATGAACAGCAACCACTTCGCCGACCTTTTCAGCGCCGCGAACACCGGCTTCCACGGCCGCTTTTACAGCCGCCACATCACCACGAACAATAGCCGTCACATAACCACCGCCAGTCCGTTCGTGGCCAACCAGTTCAACACGGGCTGCCTTTACCATTGCATCAGATGCTTCCACCATGGCCGCAAAACTACGACATTCAATCATTCCTAGGGCTTCAGTCATTTTATTCTCCTGTGAAAATAAAGATTGATGATTAATGAACCAAAAAAGTAAATTTTGGTGAGGCTATTTATAACCGCGTCTTGCTTCTACTCCGAAACAGAATGTTTATGCTGTACGGGCACTATCTATTCTGACTTACTGACGTTTTGGTCTCGGCCGCTAACACTTTCAATGGCGTCAATGGCAGCCTGATAGCCAGCCATAATAT